>DVHW01000199.1 GCA_018711785.1 Candidatus Galloscillospira excrementavium | reverse complement strand
GCCTGCCCTATGCTCAGAACAGAGAACACGGGCCGCCCGGCCCGGCGCATAGGGGGAAGATAAAGTATGAAGCAGCATCCGTTCTGGCGGCGGGGGGAGTTCTGGCTCTCCGCCGGGGGTCTGGCGGTCCTGACTGCTGTATTTCTCGTCTGGTACCGGAGCAAGGAGGTCAGCGGTCCTGGCCTCGCCGCCGCGCTGTGCAGCGCCGGGCTCTTCGCGGCGGTCTGCCTGCGGTTTGTGCCGGAGTGGCTGGCCTTCTGGCGGCGGGAGCGGGCCGGGCAGGCGGCCCTCCCCATCTCGGGGGGTAAATCGGAACCACGGTACATAGAGGGGAAGATATTCCTGTCCCTGCTGCTGGTGGAGGCGGCGGTGGTGCTGGCGGTGTACCTGCTCCGCCGCCGGGCCGGGTACCAGGGCTCCTTTGTGGAAGGGCTGTCCTTCTGGACCTGCACGGACAGCGGGCACTATCTGGACATCGCCCGGGACTGGTACCTGTCGGAGGGGGAGTGGGACCGGCTGGTGCAGCTGGTGTTCCTCCCGGGCTACCCCCTGGCCGTCCGGCTGGTGGACCTGCTGGTGGGGAACCTGCTCTACTCCGGTATGCTGGTCTCGGCCCTCTCCTTCGCCGGCGCGGGGTGCGTGCTCTACCGCCTGTTCTGGCTGGACTGTCCCCACGGCGACGCGCTGCGGGCGGTGCGCTGGTTCTGCCTGCTCCCCGGGGGCTTTTTCTTCGCCGCCCCCATGAGCGAGAGTCTCTTTCTCCTCCTGTGCGCCGCCTGCCTCTACTGCGCCCGGACAGAGCGGTGGACCCTGGGCTGCGCCCTTGGCGGGCTGGCCGCCTTTACCCGCTCCCTGGGGCTCACCCTCCTGGTGCCGCTGTTCTTTGAACTGGTCTCCCGGGCCGTCCGCCGACGGGAGCGGCCCATCTCCCCCGGCCGGCTGGCCGGGCGGGGGGCGGCGCTGCTGCTCATCCCCGCCGGGTTCGGGATTTACTGCTGGGTCAACTACCTGGTGGCGGGGAATCCGTTCCAGTTTATGGAGTACCAGCGGCTCCACTGGAGCCAGCAGCTGGGGTGGTTTTTCAACACCGCGGCCTATCAGACCGACCTGGCCATCCAGTGCTGGGGGAACAACCTCCACAACCTGCTGGGGCTGTGGCTGCCCAACCTGCTGGCTACCTTCTCCAGCCTGATCGTCATGCTCCTGGCGGTGAAAAAGCTGCGGCCTAGCTATACCGCCTGGTATCTGGCCTACTTTGTGGTGGCCATCGGGGCCACGTGGCTCTTAAGCGCGCCCCGGTATCTCATCGCCCTCATCCCGCTGCCCCTGTCCCTGGCCCGGCTGACCCGGAGACCCGCCGTGGACGCCCTGGTCTCCCTGGTGAGCGGCCTTTTGTACCTGCTCTATCTCTACGCCTTCGTCATGCGCTGGCAGGTGTGGTAGGGAACAGAACGGGTCAGGGAGCCGTGGGGCGCCTGCGAACGCGGGCGCCCCACGGCTGTTTAATGCTCGGGGTCCGAAGGTCCCCTGATGCCGGGAAAAAAGGGCTCCGACCTTCTCCTTTTGGGCCCGCCGGTGCAACTTACGCTGAAAAACAGGCAGTTTGCGTCAAACCCTACCCATTCCCCACCGGTTGTGCTATACTCTCCTTAGATATTGTGAACGGGCACACAGCAAGCGGATGGAGGCGTCAACGGTGTTAAAGTACCAAGATCTCATCTCCAGAATGACTCTGGAGGAAAAGTGCTCTCTTCTCAGCGGCAAGACCCAGTTTACCTCGCAGGACATTAAGCGGCTGGGCGTGCCGTCCGTGTTCCTCTCGGACGGACCTCACGGCCTGCGCAAGCAGGCGGGTGCGGCGGACCATCTGGGGCTCAACGCCTCTCTCCCCGCCACCTGCTACCCCACGGCGGCCACCATGGCCAACTCCTGGGACCCGGAGCTGGGGGAGGAGCTGGGGCGGCACCTGGGGGAGGAGTGCGTGGCCCAGCGCATCAGCGTCCTGCTGGGGCCCGGCCTGAACATGAAGCGGTCTCCCCTGTGCGGCCGGAACTTCGAGTATTTCTCCGAGGACCCCTATCTGGCGGGCAAGATGGCCGCCGCCTACATCCGGGGCATCCAGTCCAAGGGGGTGTCGGCCTGCCCCAAGCACTATGCCGTCAACAGCCAGGAGCTGCTCCGCCTCCACTCGGACAGCGTGCTGGACGAGCGGACCCTGCGGGAGGTCTACCTCACCGGCTTTGAGATCGCCGTGAAGGAGGGCCGCCCCAAGTGCATCATGTCCGCCTACAACCGCATCAACGGCACCTACGCCAGCGACAGCCGGCAGCTGCTCCGGGACATTCTGTTGGACGAGTGGGGCTTTGTGGGCTTCACGGTTACCGACTGGGGCGGGGGCAACGACCGGGTGGAGGGCCTTGCGGCGGGCACCCACCTGGAGATGCCCGCCACCGGCGGCAGCAGCGACCGGGAGGTGGCGGCGGCGGTCCGGGAGGGCAGGCTCTCCGAGGCGCTGCTGGACCAGCGGCTGGACGAGTACCTCTCCGTCCTCTTCGACGTGGTCATCCCAGACGGCGCCCCCGCCGAGTTCAACGTGGAGGCCCACCACGCCTTTGCCCGCAGGGCCGCCGAGAGCACCATCGTCCTGCTGAAGAACGAGGGGGGCATACTCCCCCTCGCCCAGGGCACCAAGGTGGCGGTCATTGGCGACTTCGCGGCCACGCCCCGCTTCCAGGGCGCCGGCTCCAGCACCGTCAACCCCACCAGGGTGGACACTCCCCTGGACTGCCTGAAGGCCGCCGGGCTGGAGGTGGTGGGCTACGAGAGCGGCTTCCTCCGCCACGGCGGGGAGGATCAGAAGGGCACCTCTGCCGCCTGCATCCTGGCCAAGCGGGCTGACGTGGTGCTGATGTACCTGGGCCTGGACGAGCTGGCCGAGACCGAGGGCCAGGACCGCTCCGACATGGCCCTGCGCTCCTGTCAGGGGGAGCTGCTCCAGGCCGTGGCGGCCGTCAACCCCAATATTGTAGTGGTGCTGTGCGGCGGCTCCCCGGTGGAGCTGCCCTGGCTGGACTCCTGCAGGGCCGTGCTCCACGGCTACCTCTCCGGCCAGGCCGGGGCTGGCGCCATGGCAGACGCCATCGTGGGCAAGGTCAACCCCTCGGGCAAGCTGGCCGAGACCTGGGCCAGGACCTATGCCGACGTGCCCAGCGCCGCCTACTACCCCGGCCGGGAGCGCACCGCCGAGTACCGGGAGGGTCCCTTCATCGGCTACCGGTATTATAACACCGCCGGCGTACCGGTCCGCTTCCCCTTCGGCTTCGGCCTGAGCTACACCACCTTTGCCTACTCCGATTTGACCGCCAACGAGCACGCGGTCACCTTCACCCTCACCAACACCGGCGCCGTGGCCGGCTCCGAGGTGGCCCAGGTGTACATCGGCAAGCAGGACAGCGCCCTCTTCCGCCCGGCGGCGGAGCTCAAGGGCTTCCAGAAGGTCCTGCTCCAGCCCGGGGAGAGCCGCACCATCTCCATCCCCCTGGACGACAAGGCCTTCCGCTACTTCAACATCCTCACCCACCAGTGGGAGGTGGAGGGGGGCGCCTATCAGGTCTACGTGGGCTCCTCCTCCCGGGACCTGCCCCTCACCGCCCAGGTGGAGGTGGCGGGCACCGGCGCGGCCATCCCCTACGATCGGGAGAAGCTCCCCAGCTACTATTCCTGCAAGGTCACCCAGGTGGGAGACCAGGAGTTCGAGCAGCTGCTGGGCCGCCCCATCCCCCCCGCCAAGTGGGACCGCTCCGCCCCCCTGGACATGAACGACACCTTCTCCCAGCTGTTCTACGCCAAGAGCTGGGTGGGCCGGCTGGTCTACCGCATCTTCAAGGGCCAGGTGGAGGCCGGGGAGGCCAAGGGCAAGCCCGACCTGGACGCCCTGTTCCGCTTCAACCTGACCTTCCGGGGAGTGGCCAAGATGATGGGCGGCATGGTGGATATGCCCATGGCCGAGGCCCTGCTGGAGATCTTCAACGGCCACTTCTTCCGGGGAGTGGGTCACCTCATCGGGGGATTTTTCCGCAAGAACAGGGCAGAGAAAGAGACCGCCCGGGCCCTGGCCCAGGCCGGCGCGACGGAAGGAGAGAGTTGACATGGCAGTCAAAGCGAATCAGGCCGGACTTGCCGGCTGGTGGGACCATTTTGCCGGGACCCACCCCAAGGCAGCCAAGTGGATCCGAGAGGGCGGGCTGTTCGTCATCGTCAGCAACCTGGTGACGGTGCTCAAGTACTTCATTCTCCAGTTCCTCCCCCTGGCCTTCCAGAGCCTGTCCAATGTGGACTTCGGCTGGCCCGGCATCCCGGTGACCCTCTTTGGGGAGACCTTCCAGTGGAACATCTTCGGCTACGACGCGGCCCACGGCGGCCTGGGGTATTTCTGCGCCTACATGATCGCCATGGTCATCGGCGAGGTCATCAACTTCCCCATCCAGCGCAACTTCGTCTTCCGCAGCAAGGGGAACCTGGCCTGGCAGATCGCCTGGTATGTGGTGGCTTTCATCGTCATCAACTGCATCGTCAACTCCATCAACTGCGTCTGGGTGGCGGTAGCCGGCCTGTTCGTGCCCGACTTCATCTACAACATCGGCACGGTGGTGCTCAACGGCGGTATTTCCATGGTCATCTTCTTCTTTGTGAACAAGATCATCTTTCCCGAGGCGAAACAGGCCTGAGGGGGAAAGGAGCGAAACGCATATGGTCACCATCAAAGAGATCGCCCGCCGGGCCGGGGTCTCCCGGGGCACGGTGGACCGGGTGCTCAACGGCCGTCCCGGCGTGAAGCCGGAGACCGAGGCCAGGGTCCGCGCCCTGATGGACGAGCTGGGCTATCACCCGGACCAGGCCGGCCAGATGCTGGCCGCCCGGAAGAAAAAGCTGCGCATCGCCTTTCTCATCCTCCACGGGCCGGAGTTCGTCTTCTTCCTGGACATCCTCCACGCCGCCCGGGACAAGGCCGCCGACCTGCGGGAGCTTGGGGTGACAGTGGACTTCTATCTCATCCGCCACCTGGACCAGACCTATCTGGAGCGGCTGTTTCTGGAGGTGGAGGAGAGCCGCCCCGACGGCATCGTCACCCTTCCCTTCCGCGTCAAGCCCTTTGTGGATTTCATGGAGCGGATGCACGGGCGGGGCGTGCCCACGGTGTTCTTCAATGTGGACGGGGACTTTGTTCCCCGGATGTGCTATGTGGGCTGCGACTACGTGCGCTCCGGACGGGTAGCCGCCGGGCTCGCCGCCCTGTGCACTGGTGGGTACGGCAAGGTGGGCGTGGCCTCCTTCGACAGCCCCTTCGACGGCTTTGACTCCCCCAGCTTCACCCACCGCATGGGGGGCTTCACTCAGGAGCTCCGGGCCTCCTATCCCGGCCTCACGCTGGCCGACGGCGGCGCGCCGGCCTTCTTCCGCGGCTCTGATTTCTCCGCAGTAGAGGATCTGCTCCGCCGCCACCCCGACCTCGCCGCCCTGTACCTGGTCAACCTGGGGGACTTCTCGGTCTGCCGGGCCGCACGGGAGGCCGCCGGGGACCGCCCCCTGGTCATCATCACCAATGATCTCATCCCCGCCCAGCGGGAGATGCTCCGGGAGGGGATCATCTCGGCCACGGTCTCCCAGCAGCCTGATGTCCAGGGCTCGGCTCCCCTCCAGGCTCTGTATGACCTGTTGGTCTTTGGTACCCGGCCCGCCTCGGAGCACCTGTACACCGACCTGCTCATCTACATTTCCCAGAACGTATGACGGCATCTCCCCTCACCGGCCGGCGGCCCTCCGCCGGCCGGTGTTTTTGTCCCTGCGCCCGATTTTGCCCATTTCCTTTTTTCGGTCGCCGTGGTATAATAATTGTCCGCATATGTGCCCCAATTTTGTCCGGAGAAGGTGTGCCTTTGGATCACGACCGCCTTTTGAATCTCACCTCGGAAATCGGCTGCCGCCTGATGGAGTGCGGCGGGGAGATCTACCGGGTGGAGGAGTCCATCCAGCGGCTCCTTCAGGCCTACGGCGTGTCCACCGGGGAGGTCTTTGCCATTCCAAACTGCATCATTGTCAGCATCACGCTGGACGCCGGCCAGCCCCTGACCCGCATCCGCCGGGTCCCCAGCCACGGCACGGACATCGACCTGCTGGAGCGCTACAACGCCCTGTGCCGCGCCCTGTGTGCCGACACGCCCTCCCTCCCGGAGGCCCAGGCGCGCTTTGAGGCCATCACCCGAACGAAGCGGGTCTATTCCGCCCCCGCCATGGTGGGGGGATATTTCCTGGGTGCCGCCTCCTTCACCCTCTTCTTCGGCGGCACCTGGCGGGACGCCCTGTGCAGCGGCATCTGCGGTATAGCCATGTACCTGTGCCTCTACTTTATGGGCCGGCTGGGCACGAACCTCTTCTTCAAGACCCTGGCCGCCGGCGCGGTCTCCGCTCTGCTGGCCCTGGGCTTCACCTGGTCCGGCGCAGGACAGAATTCCGACCTCATCATCATCGGCGCGCTGATGCTGCTGGTGCCCGGCATGATCTTCACCAGCGCCATGCGGGACATCATGGCCGGGGACACCATGTCGGGCATCTCCAAGACCGCCGAGGCCCTGCTCATCGGCGCGGCCATTGCCCTGGGCACCGGCGCGGCGCTCTGGCTGTCCCAGCTGCTCTGGAGGTGAGAGGATGGAGATTCTGACCGGCTATGTGCTGCCCTGTGTCTACGCCTTTGCGGCCTGCATCGGGTTCTCCTTTCTGTACAATGTCCACGGCTTCGGCATGGTCATCTGCGCCGTGGGCGGCGCCCTGGGCTGGCTGGCCTATCTGCTCTCCGCCCCTCTGGTGGGGAGCGATCTCATCCAGATCTTCGTGGCCTCCCTGGTCATCTCCATCTATTCGGAGGTCATGGCCCGCATCCGCAAGTGCCCGGTCACCGGGTACCTGATGATCGCCCTCTTCCCCCTGGTGCCCGGCGGGGGCATCTACTACGCCATGGAGTACGCCATCAACGGAGAGACCGACCTGTTCCTCTCCACCCTGCTCCACACCCTGGGCCTGGCCGGCTCTCTGGCGGTGGGCATCCTGCTGGTATCCTCGGCGGTGCGGCTGGTCAACGGGCTGCTCCGCCGGAGGGCGGATCACAGGGCAGTGCGGGGGGAATGAGCGGGCTGCTCGCGACGGTTCGGCGCTTCTTTCTGTCACGCCTCTCCTGCTCCCAACGGCGTCTAACCCCCTCCGACTGCGCAAGCCGGCCTGCGGCCCCGAAGGGGCCTCCGGTCCGTTTGCTCCACTCCGGGTCTTACCCGCCTGCTCGCGACGGTTCGGCGCTTCTCCCTGTCACGCCTCTCCTGCTCCCGACGCCCGGCTTCCCTCCGGCTCCAGGCACAAACCGCCAGTTTGCGAACTGGCCGTTTGCACCCGTCGCTCCGGTCCATCCGGGCTGCTCGCGGCGGTTCGGCGCTTCTTTCTGTTACGCTCGCACTTCTTCTTTGTCACCACTTTGTAACGAATTTGTATCCGCCCCTGGGGGATTTCCCCTCCGGCGGATGGTATCCTAGAATTCGCCCGGCGGAAAGGAGCCCGAAATGACAAAATACGATTTCGTTCTCTTTGACGCCGACAACACCCTCTTCGACTTTGACCAGGCCGAGCACCTGGCCCTGGGGGAGACCCTGGAGGGATACGGCATCCCCTTCACGCCGGAGCACGAGGCCCTCTATCTCCGCATCAACCGCGCCCTGTGGGACGCCTTTGACCGGGGCGAGATCTCCCAGGACCGGCTGGTGGTCGAGCGGTTCGCCGCCTTTCTCCAACAGGCCGGATATCCCGGCCGGGCCGACCCGGAGGAGATGAACCGCGCCTACCTGGCCGCCCTGGCCCGGCAGGGCTGTCTCCTCCCCGGCGCGGAGGAGCTCTGCGCCGCCCTGGCCCCCCGCTGTACCCTGGCCATCGTCACCAACGGGGTCTCCTCGGCCCAGCGGGGGCGGTACGACCGCTCCCCCATCCGCCACTCTGTGCCCCATCTCTTCATCTCTCAGGAGCTGGGCTTCCGCAAGCCCCAGCGGGAGTTCTTCCAGCGGGTCTTTGACGCCCTGGGCATCCGGGACCTCCGCCGGACCGTGGTGGTGGGGGACAGCCTGGCCGCCGACATCCAGGGTGCGGTGAACGCCGGGGTGGACTCCATCTGGTTCAATCCAAAGGGCTGCCCCGCCCTTGCCGCGCCGGTCCCCACCCACACTGTTTCCTCCTTCGGGGAGATCCGGAATCTGATTCTGGGGTGACTTTTTGCAGCCCCGCGCTGTCGAACCCAGCCGAACTGCGCCATTTCATGACACAAGGAGCATCTCTCTATGCCGCAGACCCGTCCGCCTGGAAAACGCCTTGCCCCCCGCCCTTCCCGCCTCCGGCGGCTTCTATTGCCTCTTTTGTTTCTGTGTTTCTGCGGGGCTGCTGCGGTGGCCGTGGCCGCGCTCCTTCGGGGCGCACCCGCTCCGGAGGCCGCTGTGCCCGCGGTGCTCCCCCCGCCCAGCCCCTCCACCCCGGCATACTCCTCTCCCACGCCGGAGCCCACGCCGGAACCCACACCGGAGCCGACCCCGGAGCCCACACCGGAGCCCTACGATTTCTCCGTCCCCGCCCCCGAGTCTCCCGCAGTGGAGGACGACTACTTTGCCGACGCCGCATTCATCGGCGACTCCCGGACCGACGGCCTGCGGCTGTACAGCGGCATCCAGGGAGGGACCTTCCTCAGCTACCAGGGGGCCACGGTCTTTGACGCGGACAAGCCGGACAAAAAGCGGCTGGACCTGGACGGCACCAAGGTGGGCCTTCTGGAGGCCCTGGCCGCCCGGACTTACGGCAAGGTATACATCATGCTGGGGGTTAACGAGACCGGCTATCCCAACAACCGCGCCTTTGCCCGGGCCTACGGCGCCCTCATCGACCACGTCCGGGCGCTCCAGCCCGACGCCGTCATTTATGTCCAGTCCCTGGTCCCGGTGAACCCGGAGAAGTGCCGGTCCCACCACCAGCCCTACTGTGTCACCAATGAAAAGATCCAGGCCTATACCGACCTGCTCATCCCCCTGGCCGAAGAAAAACGGGTGGTCTATGTGGATGTGGCCGCCGCCCTGACCGGCGGGACCGGCGTGCTGCCCGGGGAGTTGACCTCCGACGGGGTCCACTTCACCCGCTCCGGCTATGTCCAGTGGCTGGACTACCTCAAGACCCATACCGTGGACGCCGCCGCCTACCAGGCGGGACAGGCCGCCACCCAACAACTCGACGAGAAAGGAACCGATGAAATATGAAACGCACTCTTGCTGCCCTGCTCTCCCTCTGCTGTGTCCTCACGTTCGCTCTCACCGCCTGCGGCGGTGAGACCACCACGGCCAAGCCCTTTGACCTGGACACCCTGCCCCAGGCCCTGCTGGACTCGGGGGCCTTTACCGACCCGGAGGACATGCAGCCCGCCATGGCCGCCACCGTCCGCTTTGACACGCTGGACGCCGCCACGGTCACCGACTCCGCCGCCTACTGCTCCACCTACCTGGCCGAGCTGCTGGCCGTCCTGGTGATGGAGGACGAGGCCGCCGCCGAGGCCGCGGTCTCGGCACTTCAGACCTATGTGGACGAGAACATCGAGGCCGAGCGGTCCTACCGCCCCGACGAGGTGAGCAAGCTGGAGAACGCCATTCTGGAGCGGCGCGGCAACACGGTCCTCCTCATTGTGGCCAGCGACGCCGACGCTGCCCGCTCCGCTCTGAATACCTGGAGCGAGTAAATCTTCTTCCTCTATTTACACCCGAAAGGATCTGATCCCTTGTCCCGCAGTCCAAAGTACAGCTCATTCCCCGTAATGCGTATTCTGACGCTGGTGGCCGTGGTGCTGCTGGCGGTGCTGCTGGTGTTCTGGGCCCTGTTCCTCTTCTCCGACGAGCCGGCGGATACCCTGGAGAGTCCTTCCCCCACGCCGGTGGAAACTCCGTCGCCCACGCCGGAGCCCACGCCCACTCCCACGCCGGAGCCCACGGAGGCCCCTTCCGCCACCCCCACGCCGGAGCCGGACTACGAACCGGGGAGCTACACCGAGACCGACATCCCCACCTGGCACCAGTACAACTATGCCCTGGGTGAGTCGGAGGCGGTGGACCTCGACTACTTCTCTGACGCCGCCTTTGTGGGGGACTCCCTCACCGACGGCCTGCTCATCTACAGCGAGCTGAACACCACCACCGCCGCCAACCTGTCCCACCAGGGGCTCAACGTCCTTACCGCGGTCACCGAGGATGTGCTGACCGTAAACGGGGAGCAGGTCTCCGCCGTGGAGGCTCTGGCGGGCCGGGACTACGCCAAGGTCTATATTCTCCTGGGGGTCAACGAGCTGGGCTGGTACAATGACCAGCGGTTCTACGACACCTACGCCGACCTGGTGGATGAGGTGCGGGCCAACGCGCCCAACGCCACCATCTACCTCCAGACCCTTCTGCCCGTGACGGCGGAGAAATCGGCCTCTCACGACTACTTCAACAACGAGAAGATCCTGGTCTACAACGACCTCATCGCCAAGCTGGCCCAGGAGAAGGGGGTCTACCTGCTGGACACCCATGTGTCGGTGATGGACGACACCGGCGTCCTCCCCGCTGACGGCAGCTCGGATGGCATCCACCTGACCCGGAGCTACTACGCCAAGTGGCTGGAGTACCTCCGCACCCACACCGCCCCGGGGACCTGAAAAACAGAAACGGCGCGCCCGGCTCCATAGAGCCGGGCGCGCCGTTTTCATGTCTCGCGGAGTCTCGCCGCCTACAGGCGTGAAAGAACAGGACCCTCCGTTTTTCGCCGCGCCGTGCGCACGGCGAAAAACGCTTCTCGACCCACAAACGTGCGGGCCGCAACCTTCTCGAACAAGTGCAAGCCCTTGTTCGAGCGCTATCGCTGGTACTCAAACTCCAGGTCGTACATACTCACCGTGTCCCCGTCCTGGATGCCCAGCGCCTCCAGCTGCTCAAACAGGCCGGACTGGCGGAGGATGCGGTCGAACCAGTTGCGGGACTCGTAGTCCGAGAAGTTGACGTTGGCCATGAGCCGCTCCAGCCAGGGGCCGTCCACGATCCAGGTGTCGTCTACCTTCTCGATGTGGAGAGGCTGGGTGGTGTCCACCACCGGGGGCCTGGGCACATAGGTGGGCTCATACACCGCAATGGGGGGTAGGTGCTCCAGCTCCCGGGCGGCGGCGTACATCAGCTCCCGGGTGCCCTTCTGGGCGGCGGCGGAGATCTCGTAGTAGGGAAGGCCCAACCCCTCCACGTGGGCCCGGAGGGCGTCGGACAGGGTAGAATCCGGGGCGATGTCCGCCTTGTTCCCCGCCACCAGCATGGGCCGCCCCTCCAGGCCGGAGCCGTACTCCGAGAGCTCTCGCTGGATGGCCTCAAAGTCCTCCACCGGGTCCCGGCCCTCGCTGCCCGACACATCCACCACGTGGATGAGCAGCCGGCAGCGGTCAATGTGCCGCAGGAAGTCGTGGCCCAGACCGGCGCCCTCGCTGGCCCCCTCAATGATGCCCGGGATGTCGGCCATGACGAAGGAGGTGCCCTCCTCCACGTACACCACGCCCAGGTTGGGATAGAGGGTGGTGAAGT
>DVHW01000198.1 GCA_018711785.1 Candidatus Galloscillospira excrementavium | reverse complement strand
ATGGCTGGACCTGGCGCTCTCGGCGATGGCGGTATTCCCCACCGAGCCGATGACGTCGCCCATACCCACTGTGTCCCCCGCCTGTACGGTGGGGGTGGCGGCCAGGTTGGAGTAGATGCTGGTCAGGCCCTCTCCGTGGTCGATGACCACGGTGGTGCCCATCAGGTCATCGTCATACACCTCGGTCACCGTGCCCCGGGCCATGGCCCGGACCTGGGTGCCCAGGTCGGCGGCGATGTCCAGCGCCGAGTGGACCCGCCAGTCCCCCATGGTCTGGTCATAGGCCAGCACCTCCAGAGAGAAGCCGCTGAGCACCTCCCCCCGCACCGGCCAGGTGAAGGCGGTGGGGGCCGCGGTCGGCGTGGGCGTGGGCGCCGGCGTGGGTTCCGGGGTGGGCTCTGGGGTGGGTGTCGGCTGGACAGTGGGGGCCACAGTGGGCCGCACCGCCGGCACGGTGACGGTGGGCGTGGGCGACACCGTCACCTGGGCGGGGCCGGACACCGTCCGGCCGTCGTCCCCGTTCATGGAAGAGAAGAGATAATAGCCCGAGATTCCTATTGCGGCGACGCACAGGAACAGGACTATGTAGAAGCCCTTTCCCGCCATAAAGTCGCCGATGCGTTCCAAAATCGGTTTTTTCTTCATGGGAACACCTCCGAGCCTATTTTGGACCGAGAGAAGGATGGTTATACCTGAAATTCAAAAAAATCCTATCTCTTTTCGCCAAAGGACGTACCCTGTCTGCCGGAAGATTTTTCCCAAGAAGGGGCCGAAAAATATGAATAATATGAAAACCTTTGCGACCTTCTGTTGACAAACCAGGGAGGGCCTGCTATCTTATGTGACAACCTGTCACATAGAGAGGGGGCGTGTAGCTTGCCCACCAGCACCTTTTTCAACCTCCCGGCGGAGAAGCGGGAGAAGCTCATCCGGGCGGCCTGGGAGGAGTTTGGCCGGACATCCTATCCGGAGTCGTCCATCAACAAGATCATCCAGGCGGCGGACATTCCCCGGGGCAGCTTCTACCAGTACTTCGCCGACAAGGGGGACCTGTTCCGCTTTCTCCTGAAGGACTTTCTGGAGGAGCTGACCCTGGCCCTGGAGGAGACACTGAAGCGGCACAGCGGCGACCTGTTTGCGGCCCTGCCGGAGTACTTTGATCAGATCCTGGCCGATCACGGAAAATACAGCGCGACCCGGGAGGCCCTGAGGGGGGTCTTTCAGAAGAATCCCCAGCTGGGGCCGGAGCTGCTGCCCGGCCCGGAGAGCCGCAGCGCCTTCCTGGAGCACATCAGAACGGCCGTGGACCGCTCCCGGCTGGACCTGCAGGGAGAGCGGGACCTGGACTACATCATTGAGACCCTCATGAGCATCACCGGGAAGCTGCTGGCCCGGGCCATCATCGGGCAGGACCCCGATTTGGCCCGCAGGGAATACCACGATATCCTCAGCATCCTCCGCCGGGGCATGGAGAAACGGCCCGGCGAAGCGGCAAGAGCAGAATAGGAAAAGGAGCGCAGACATGGCACAGACCACAGTGACCCCGGCGGCCCAGGCCGCCCCCGCCCCGGCCGGAAAGCCGGAGATCAAGATCCCAGCCCCAAAGAAGAAGCGCCGGTGGATCACCGTCCTCATCGTCCTGGCGGTGGTGGCAGCCCTGGTCCTCTGGTTTATCGTGCGGCCCATGATGAGCGCATCCCGGCAGCTGAACGACCTGCTCTACACCCAGGGTACGGCGGACTGGCGGGACATCACGGTGTCGGTCTCCGGGACGGCCACGGTCCAGCCGGTGGACGCCTACCAGGTCACCGCCCTGGTGCGGGGGGAGATCCTGGAGGCCCCCTTTGAGGAGGGGGACACGGTGCGCGAGGGGGACCTCCTCTACCGCATCGACACCGGGGACCTGGAGCTCTCCATCCAGCGCGCCGAGATCGCGGTGGAGCAGTCCCGGCTGAGCTATGAGAACCTGCTGGACAGCCAGGCGGACAGCCAGGAGAACCTGGAGGTGCGCGCCACCGCCGGCGGCGTGGTCAGCAAGCTCTATGTAGAGGCGGGGGACACCGTCACCGCGGGCAGCCCCATCGCCGACATCGTGGACCGGGACACCGTGCTCCTCACCGTGCCCTTCCACAGCGTGGACGCGGCGGGCTTCTCGGTGGGGCAGAGCGCCGAGGTCCAGGTCAGCGGCACGGCGGAGACCCTGCGCGGCACGGTGGACTCCATCGCCGCGGTGGACGAGGTGGGCACCGGAGGCACCCTGGTGCGCCAGGTGACCATCGCAGTGGCCAATCCCGGGGCCCTCTCCTCGGCCAATACGGGCACCGCCTCCATCGGCGGGGCGGACTGCGCCGCCTCCGGCGCCTTCCAGAACGCCGCCTCCTCCACCGTCACCGCCCGCACCAGCGGCACGCTGGAGACCCTGACCGTCGCGGAGGGGGACCGGGTGGCCGAGGACCAGGTGATCGGGCAGTTTGAGTCCACCGACATGGACAGCCAGATCGAAAACGCCCGCCTCTCCCTGGAGTCGGCCGAGCTCTCCCTCCAGTCCACCCGGGACCAGCTGGAGGACTACACCATCACCTCCCCCATCTCGGGCACGGTGATTGAGAAGAACTTCAAGGCCGGGGACAACCTGGACACCACGACGGCCGGGTATCTGGCGGTCATCTACGACATGTCCTCCCTGACCTTTGAGATGGCGGTGGATGAGCTCTACATAGGCCAGATCCAGGTGGGGCAGGAGGTGCGCATCACCGCCGACGCCCTGGAGGGCCAGGAGTTCACCGGCCATGTCAGCAAGATCAACATCAACGGCACTACCCTCAACGGGGTCACCACCTACCCGGTGACGGTGGACATCGACGAAACGGGGGGCCTGCTGCCCGGCATGAACATCTCCGCCGAGATCCTGGTGGAGCACGCCGAGGATGTGCTCACCGTCCCGGTGGAGATGGTGGGCCGGGGCAACGTGGTCCAGGTCCTGCCCCCCGACGCGGTGGACCGGAACGGGAACCCGGACTACTCCCAGCTGGAGGAGCGGGAGGTCACCCTGGGCCGCAACGACGACGACTACATCGAGATCCTCTCCGGCCTGGAACCGGGGGAGATCGTGGTTTCCCGCACTGAGAACACCACTCTGATGGAGCAGATGATGGGGATGATGGGCGGCGGTGGCGGGTCATGATCAAATTCACCGATGTCTATAAGATCTATCCCATGGGGGACACCGCCGTCCACGCCCTGGACGGGGTCTCCTTTGAGATCAATGAGGGGGAGTTCGTGGCCATCGTGGGCCAGTCCGGCTCGGGCAAGTCCACGGCCATGAACATCATCGGCTGCCTGGACGTGCCCACCAGCGGCACCTATGAGCTGGCGGGGGTGGACGTGTCCACCATGGACGACGACCAGCAGGCGGTCATCCGCAACAAGATGCTGGGCTTCATCTTCCAGCAGTACAACCTGATCCCTACCCTGAACGTGCTGGAGAATGTGGAGCTGCCCCTGCTCTACGGCGGCGTGGGCGCGGCCGAGCGGCGCTCCGCCGCCCTCCGGGCCCTGGAGATGGTGGGCCTGGCCGACAAGTACAAAAACCGGCCCAACCAGCTCTCCGGCGGCCAGCAGCAGCGGGTGTCCATCGCCCGGGCCCTGGTGGGCAACCCGGCGGTCATCCTGGCCGACGAGCCCACCGGCGCCCTGGACTCCCGTACCGGGCGGGAGGTGCTGGAGCTGCTCCAGTCCCTCCACGCCGCGGGCAACACGGTGGTGCTCATCACCCACGACAACTCCATCGCCGTCCAGGCCCAGCGCATCATCCGCCTGGAGGACGGCCGGGTGGTCTACGACGGCCCCGCCGACGCCCCCGGGGCGGTAGTCACCCCCAGCACCTCCGGCGGGGAGGGGGGTGGGCCGGCGTGAGCATCCTGGAGTCCCTCCTCCTGGCGCTGAAGAACATTGTCTCCAGCAAGACCCGGACCGTACTGACCATGCTGGGCATCATCATCGGCGTGGCCGCGGTCATCGTCATCGTGGGCCTGGGCAACGGCCTGGAGGGGTATGTCACCGACAGCTTCTCCGACATGGGCACCAACACCCTCACCGTGTCGGTCCAGTCCCGGGGCTCCACCCGCACCCTGGAGGTGGAGGACATGTACGAGATGGTGGAGGAGAACAGCGCGTACCTGGACCAGTGCTCCCCCACGGTCTCCATGTCGGGCACGGTGAAGATCGGCACCGAGACCACCAGCTCTTCGGTCACCGGGGTCAGCGAGGACTACTTCGCCATGATGGGCTATGAGGTGGCCTCCGGCCGGGGCATCCAGTACAGCGACATCGCCCAGCGAAGCAAGATCTGCGTGGTGGGGGCCTATCTCGACCAGGCCTATTTCGGCGGAAACGCCGTGGGCGACACCATCCGGGTGGGCGGGCAGAACCTGACCATCGTGGGGGTCCTGGCCCAGCAGAGCGAGGATCTGGAGGAGGGGGGCAGCGACGACTGCGTGTACCTGCCCTACTCCACCGCCTCCCGGCTCTCCGGCGGCCGGGTGTCCAGCTATGTGGTGACGGTGCTGGATGAGAACGACATCGACGAGAGCAGCGAGGCCCTGGAGAGCACCCTCTACGCCTACTTTGAGAGCGACGACTTCTACACCGTCACCAGCATGTCCGAGATGGTGGAGACCATGACCAGCATGATCAACATCATCGTGGGCGTCCTGGCGGGGATCGCCGCCATCAGCCTGGTGGTGGGCGGCATCGGCATCATGAACATCATGCTGGTGTCGGTCACCGAGCGCACCCGGGAGATCGGCATCCGCAAGTCGCTGGGGGCCAAGGAGCGGTACATCATGCAGCAGTTCGTCATCGAGGCGGCCTGCACCAGCGCCCTGGGGGGCATCATCGGCATCCTCATCGGCTACGGCCTGTCCGCCGTGGCCTCCCAGGTGGCGGACGCCGTGCTGGGGGAGACCCTGGCTGTGTCCCCCACCGCCGGGGCGGTGGGCATGGCCTTCGGCATCTCGGTGGGCATCGGCGTCCTCTTCGGCTACCTGCCGGCCAAAAAGGCGGCCCGGCTCAACCCCATCGACGCGCTGCACTATGACTGACCCACCCCGGGGGCGGGGCGCTCCGCTCCCCGCCTCTCCAACCCACTGAAAGGAGTTTTTCCATGAAACGAAACGGCAAGCTGCTCCCGCTCTTTCTCTCCCTCTGCCTTCTCCTGCCCCTGGCGCTGCCCGCCGCCATGGCGGTGGACAGCGCCATCCAGCTGGAGACCATCCGGGCCCTCGGCATCATGACGGGCGATGAAAACGGGGAGATGAATCTGTCCTCCCCGGTGACCCGGGCGCAGTTCGTAAAAATGATGACCGCCGCCTCCGTCTACCGGGACAGCATCGGGGACGGTTCCGGCTCGGCTCTGTTCCAGGACGTAAAGAGCGACCACTGGGCCAGCGGCTATATCAAGCTGGCGGTGGAGCAGGAGTGGATGACCGGCTATGTGGACGGCACCTTCCGGCCGGACAGCACCATCACTCTGGAGGAGGGCTGTACCGCCCTGCTGCGGCTGCTGGGCTACAGCTCGGACAGCCTCTCCGGCTCCTATCCCACGGCGCAGCTGACCAAGGCCCGTGCGGTGGGCCTGCTGGACGACCTGTCGGTCTCCCAGGGGGAGGACCTGACCCGGCAGGACTGTGTTACCCTGTTTTATAACCTGCTGACTGCGGAAAACAGCGACGGCCAGGTCTACGGCACCACCCTGGGCTACACGGTCCCCAACGGCGAGGTGGACTACTCCGCCCTGGTCACCGCCGACACCGAGGGGCCCTATGTGGCCGGCTCCGGCGGCCTGTCCCTGCCCTTTTCCGACGACAATGTGACCGTGTACTACAACGGCTCCCTCTCCTCCCTGTCGGCGGCGGCGGAGTATGACGTGTACTACTACAACGAAAACCTGCGCACCGTCTGGATCTACCACGACCGGGTCACCGGCACGCTGACCGCTGTCTCCCCCAGCCGGGCGGCCCCCACCTCGGTGACCGTGGCGGGCAATGAGTACGAGCTGGGCACCTCCGGCGCCACCTACAAGGTCTCCAGCCAGGGCTCCTTCTCCGCCGGGGATACTGTCACCCTTCTGCTGGGCATGAACGGCGAGGTGGTGGACGTGATCTCCCCGGTCTCCTCCTCCGACACGACCCAGTATTACGGCGTGGTGGTCTCCAGCCAGAAGGGGGCCTCCAGCGCCGACACCGGCAGCAGCAGTTCCACCAGCGAGCAGACGGTCACCCAGGTGGCCTGCTCTGACGGCGTGGTGCGCACCTTCTACCACAGCGGCTCCGCCCATGCCGCCGGCCGGCTGGTGCTGGTGACGTCCCAGGACGGGAGCACCACGGTGAAGACCCTGTCCAGCAAGTCCCTCTCCGGACGGGTATCCAGCGACGGCAGCCGCTTCGCCGGCTACTCCTTCGCGGAGGACGTGGAGATCCTGGACACGGACAGCGAGGGGGGCTATCTCCGCGTCTACCCCTCCCGCCTGGCCGGGTCCACGCTGGACAGCGCTGACGTGCTCTACTACACCCTGGACGAAAACGGCGAGATCGACCGTCTCATCCTGAGGGACGTCACCGGCGATCTGGTGACCTACGTCTATCTGACCGGGATCACCTCCCACTCCGGCTCTATGAGCTCCTCCGCCTCCTATACCTATCTCCTGGACGGAGAGAGCCGCACCGTCAGCTCCTCCGCCGTATACAGCGTGGAGAGCGGCGGCGCGGCCATCCTCTACGACGATGGGGAGGTCCGCCGCATCCGCCAGCTCTCCTCGGTCCGTCTGACCGGGCTGTCTGAGCTCTCCGCCGAGGCGGGCAACGAGACTTACGCCCTGGCGGAAGAGGTCCAGGTCTATCTGAAAAGCGGACTGCTCTCTACCAGCTATTACCTGACGACCCTCTCCGAGATCAACGCGGAGGACTATGTCCTCACCGGCTGGTACGACGACCTGGACTACGCCGCCGGCGGCCGCATCCGCATCATTATAGCCGAGACAGGCTAGCTGGATGCGCCGCGTGGCTGGACAGGCAGACCGCAGGAGGAAAGAGGCCGGTACATACCATTTCCTGCGGAAAGCAGACAGCTTAAACCTCTCGTGGCACCACAAAATAACCACGCCAAAAGCCGGGGTGCCATAAGAAAGTAATTGTGTTTTAGAGGGAATGGCATGGCCTTTCGGGGTCATGCCGTTTCCTCTTTCATCAGTTCATTCAGCGGGATAAAGCCCACAAGGTCATAAACGATGCGGA
>DVHW01000197.1 GCA_018711785.1 Candidatus Galloscillospira excrementavium | reverse complement strand
TTGGCAACACCGGTATTGGTGGGGATGTTGGCCACGCCGGTGTAGGAGGAGATGGTCTCCACACCAGTGGTGGGGTTCTTGTAGTAGAAGAGCACCACGGTATCGGCATCCAGATAGCTGTTCTTGGCAACCGTGCCGCCATTGGTCCAGGAGGCGCTGCCCTTGGTCACGCCGACGGCCCACTGGTTCACCGGGACCGTCCGATCCAGCTTGATGTTGCCCTGGTTGTCGAAGCTGTAAGCATAGACGGTGGTGTAGTCGGTCTGATCCAGAGTGGACCCTGCGATGGTGCTGCTGGAGCTCAGGGTGTAGATCTTAGAGGTGCCGTCCGCCAGGAGCATCCGGACCTCATAGGACTTACCATCGCCCATCCACTCGCCGGGATACTCCTGGACGCCCAGCAGGACACCATACTGAGCGGTAGTGGCAGCCGCGGCCTGACCCACCACCAGCACGATCTCACCGCTCTTGTCGGTGTAGAAGGTGGCCTCGGTGGCCTTCTTGATGGAGCTGGCATCGCTGAAGCTGGCCTTGTAGGCGGAGCCGGTGTAGATGTTGTTGCCGGTGGGCACACCGTTCACGTTGGCGTTGACAGAGTAGGCCACGCCGCTCACATACAGCTTGTCGGTGCTGACGGCGGTGACGGTGCCGGTGAAGGAGGGGGCCTTCTCCACATAGGTGGTGCCGCCGATGGTCACATACAGGACATAGTCGCCCTTAGCCAGGGTCTCGTCGCAGTCGATCTCGGAGAGCTTCTTGTTGCCCACGTTGGTGATAGAGACAGAGGCCTTGGTGGGGTCGGCGTTCTCCACAGTGGCCAGAACCTGGCCGAATTTGTAGGCCACCTTCACGACATAGTCATAGGTGCCGTCGGCGGTGGAGTCGATGAAGGTGATGGTGTCGCCGGCGGTGGTGTTGGAGCTGTTGAAGGCGGTGCTGTTCGCCACGCCGTAGTTGGTGCTGTAAGCATTGGCGGCGATCTTCATGCCCTCGGTAAAGGCGGCGTAAGCCTTATCGGTGCTGAAGGTAGTGGAGGTAGTGGCAGTTTTGCCGGTCTCCACCAGTACGCTGGACACCAGGCCGGCGTTGTTGGTGTAGTAGGCGACCTCATGGCCCAGAGTGAACACGGAGGAGTCAATGGCGACATCCTTGTTGCGCCCCTCAACCACTACGGTGCTGTGGCCGGAGGCGGTCTTGGTGCCGGTCAGGTTGGCCTTGGAGTTGGCGGTCACGACGCCGGTAACACGGGTCAGGCCGTTGAACTTGATGGCGCCCAGGGAACCGATGGCCTTGTAGCCGGTGATGTACTCGTTGCCCATGTCGTACTGCTTCTGGGGCTCGACCATGGTGGCAGAAAGGGCGTTGAAGATCATCTGGGCCGCGTTGTCGCGGGTGATGGCCTCGTTCACGCCCTGGTCGATGCCATTGAGCAGGCCGTTGGACTGGGCATCACGGATGACGCCGATGGTCCAGGTGGCGCCGTTGTAGCCCCGGTCCTCAGCCACATAGCCAAGGGCGACCAGCAGGCCCTTGGCAGCCTGGGCCACGGTCAGGGTGCCGTAGGGGCTGAAGAGATCCTTGCCGTTGGCATCCTTGCCCACGCCGCCGAAGATGCCCACGGAGGCGCAGTAGTTGATGTAGCCCTCCGCCCAGGAGCTGGAGACATCGGAAAAGATGTCCATGCCCTCATAGGGAGTGGCGTCGGTGCCGCCCATCATGACGAAGTAGATCATCTTCGCCAGGGCGGCGCGCTCGATGGTGCCGGTGGGGTTGTAGGTGGTGGGAGTAGAGCCGCTGATCACGCCCAGGTCGGTGAGCAGAGCGACCGCCTCCTTGTGCACGATTTCATCCTGATCGGTGAAATCGCTGTAGCTCGCGCTGGCGCCGATGACCATCATGCCGAGGAGCATAACGGCCGCGAGAGCCATGCTGAGAGCCCGCTTGAGGTTTCTCATTTGGATTTCCTCCTTCATAGATTTCGACATGGAGAGTCGTATGACTCCCCTTGCCTCTGTGTGCATGATACCGCCTTTCCGACCGCTCGTCAAGGGGACGGACCCATTTGTAACACAACCGTAAAAATGCGCCCACGGCCTGGAAAACCGGCGTCGTTACACTTAGACGACGCCTGCGGGGCAAAGGTTCCAGGCTCTGGGGCGTTTTTTTGCGCCCGGGCATCCGCGCCAGGCCGGGGGGCGGCTTTGCCGCAGGAGGAGGGGGCAGACCCGCCTCTCCTTTATATATAGAAAGGCCGGTGGATTGTGAAAATCCAGGCCCGGGGTCGTACCGCCCGTCTGGGCCGCATAAAATTTCTCTGCCCCGGAGAACTTTTTTTCATTTCCAGCGTCTAACAGACATAGAAGCGTAATCTTAAGAATTGCTTAAGAATTCGTCACCCCTTTGTAATTGGTCTTGCCCTCGGTTTGTGGTAAAATGGGGGACGAGTTCAATCCAGCTAGGAGGAAAGGAACATGGCTGAACAGACTACCCCCGTCATGACCCCGCCGTCCCACGCGGCACCGGAAAAGAAGAAGAAAAACAAGAAGATCGTCAAAAATGTCCTTCTGGTTCTCGTCATTCTGGCCGCAGTGGCCGCCGCGGCCTGGGCCATCTGGTATTTCGTCTTTACTGAGCACAAGGGCGCTGCGGGCGAACCCATCTATGACACGGCCCAGATCGGCTCCATCGTCAGCACGGTCCGGGGCGGCGGATCTGCCAACGCCAAGGACTCGGCCTCCATCTCCCTGGCCGCCGACGGCGTGGTGCAGGAGGTCTATGTCACCCAGGGCCAGGTGGTCAACGCCGGGGACCCGCTGTATGTGGTCACCTCTCCCGCCGCGGAGGAGGCCCTGAAGGCCGCCCAGGAGGCCCTGGTGACCCAGCAGGAGAACCTGGCCAAGCTGCAGGAGGAGATGAACGCCCTCCAGCAGTCCCGCAATGATCTGACCATCCGCGCCCCCCACGACGGCAAGCTCACCGAGGTGGCCGAGGTCAACTTGGGCGATCCCCTCACCAGCGGCTTTACCATCGCCAAGGTGGTGGACGACACCCGGCTCAAGATCTCCCTCTATTACAGCTACGCCTATGAGAACGACATCCATGTGGGCCAGACCGCCAGTGTCTCCATCCCCGCCACCATGACCACCCTCACCGGCACGGTGGAGAAGATCAACAAGGTGGAGCGCATCACCGTGGAGGGCGGCCGGACCTTCGAGGTGGTCTTTGTCATCGACAACCCCGGCACCCTCACCGAGGGCATGGCCGCCACCGCCCAGCTTACCGACGGCAGCGGCAACCCCATCTACCCCTATGAGAGCGGTACTCTCTCCTACTACCAGACCACCACTGTGGCCACCAAGGCCAACGGCCCGGTGGAGCAGCTGGCCGATCTGATGAACTACGCCAATGTCACCGCCGGCCAGGTCCTGCTGGTCCAGGGCACGAACGACGTGGACGAGCAGATCCGCGCCAAGCAGGAGCAGCTGGACGCCGCCGTGCAGGCCGTGGCCGACGCCGAGGCCAAGGTGGCCCAGGAGCAGCAGAACGTGCAGAACTTCTCCGCTGTGGCCCCCATCTCGGGCACTGTGGTCACCTGCACCCTCTACCCCGGCCAGGAGGTCACCGCCGGCACCGCCGCCGTGGTCATCGCCGACAACACCGTCATGACGGTGAACATCCAGGTGGACGACCGCAACCGCCAGTACATATCCGAGGGCATGGAGATCACCCTCAACGACTGGAACGGCAACACCTACCTGGGCGTGGTGGAGAGCGTGGCCGTGGTGGGCGAGGTGCAGAACGGCGTCACCGTGTTCCCCGCCGTGGTGCGGGTGGACAATCCCACCGGCACCCTAATGGGCGGCTACTACCTGGATTATGAGTTTGCTACCGCCCAGTCCCTGGACTGTGTGGTGGTGCCCATCCAGGACGTGCGCTCCTACACTCCCGAGGGAGCCGAGCAGCCCCAGAGCGTGGTATATCTCAAGCTCCAGCCCGGCGAGAGCGCTCCGGACAACGCCATCGACAAGTCCCTTCTCCCGGAGCAGATGCAGGAGGAGATCCCCGACGAGTGCGTGGTCATCCCCGTGGAGACCGGTCTGAACGACGACATCAACGTGGAGATCAAGTCCGGCCTGGAGGTCGGCCAGGAGGTGTACAACAACACCACCAGCACGGACGGCAGCTATTATGGCTGACGCCGCCTCCCCAAGTCCGTTAGGAGATGATGCAATGCTCATTGACATTCGGAATATCTACAAGATCTACAACGAAGGGGAGGAGCGGGAGGTCCGGGCCCTGAACGGGGTCTCCCTCCAGATCGACCGGGGCGAATTCGTGGCCATCGTGGGCCAGTCCGGCTCCGGCAAGTCCACCCTGATGAAC
>DVHW01000023.1 GCA_018711785.1 Candidatus Galloscillospira excrementavium | reverse complement strand
TGGCCCAGCTCCACCAGATCCGGGGCCGGGTGGGCCGGTCCAGCCGCCGGGCCTATGCCTACCTGACCTACCGCCGGGGCAAGGTCCTCAGCGAGGTGGCCACCAAGCGCCTCACCGCCATCCGGGAGTTTGCCGAGTTCGGCTCCGGCTTCAAGATCGCCATGCGTGACCTGGAGATCCGGGGCGCGGGCAACATCCTGGGCCCCGAGCAGTCCGGCTTCCTGCTCAGCGTGGGGTACGACCTCTACCTCAAGCTGCTGGAGGAGGCGGTGCTGGAGGAGCGGGGGGAGAAAGCCGAGCGGCCCACCGAGTGCTCCGCCGACCTGACGGTGGCCGCCTCCATCCCCGACCGGTATGTGCCCTCCCCGGAGCAGCGGATGGACCTCTACCGCCGCATCGCCGCCATCCGCAGCGAACACGACGCCGACGACCTGACCGACGAGCTCATCGACCGCTACGGCGACCCGCCCCGCACGGTCAACAACCTCATCGCCGTGGCCCTCCTGCGCGCGGCGGCGGCCGAGTGCGGCATCTCCGAGATCGCCCAAAAGGGGCAGAGCCTGAACTTCTATTTCTCCGGCTTTGACCTCCAGCGCATCTCCACCCTCTGCGGCCAGGAGAGGTACCGGGGCCGCCTGCTCTTCTCTGCCGGGGAGAGGCCCTACCTCTCCCTGCGGCTCAAAAAGGGGGAGGACGCCCTGAAGCTGGGCCGCCGGCTGGTGGAGGACTATCAGGGGACAGCGCCGGCGGAGAGCTGACAGACGCGCGGAGGGATTGCTCCGCCAGAAGGGCGCTCTTCCGGCGAATGTAAATAAATTTCAAATCCCACGCCCTTCCGGTTGAGCTTTTTTCCCATTCGTGGTATGATACGGAGAGCTTCTTGAAAAAAAGGAGAAGATACGATGAAAACCATGCGACGCATTTTGAGCCTGACCCTCTCTGCCCTGCTGCTGGCGGGGGTCCTGTCCGGCTGTACGGACAGCCAGGACCCAGAGGCCACTCCCACCGAAGGACAGGAAACGGTTTCCCCCACTCCTGCCGCCGGAGAGAGCGTGCCCATGGTGGAGACCCCGGACATGGTGCAGCAGCTGCTGGGCTTTCCCCGGGACACCACCCTGCTGACGGTGGACGGCCGGCCGGTGGCGGCGGAGGACTTCCTCTACTGCCTGACCTACGCCACGGAAAGCCTGGGCTATTCCCTCTATGGAGGCATGGCTGACATGGACTGGACGGCGGAGGTGGAGGACACCCCCATCAAGACCTATCTCATCGACAGCGCCGTGGAGAGTGCCCAGTTCTACGCCGTGGTGGAGTCCAAGGCGGCGGAATACGGCATTACCATCAGCGAGGAGGAGCAGGCCCAGCTGGACAGTGAGCTGGCCAGCGTGGTCGAGCAGCTGGGCGGCACGGAGGCCTATGCCGCCCGCCTTCAGGCGCTGGCCATCTCCGATGAGGGGTTCCGCCGCCTCAACCGGGTGAGCCCCCTTTATAACGACATGCAGGAGATGCTCTTTGGAGAAAACGGGGAACACGCCCCTACGGACGAGGAGCTGTGCGAGTTCGCTGAGAGCCAAGCCGACGCCCTGATGGCCAAGCACATCCTGATTCGGACCGTGGACGACAGCGGCGAGCCCCTCCCCGAGGAGGAGCAGGCGGCGGCCAGGGCTACGGCAGAGGACCTCCTGGCCCAGATCCGCGCCGCTGACGACCCTATCGCCACCTTTGACCAGCTGATGAACGAGTACAGCGAGGACGGCCGGGATGCCGACGGCAACCTGGCCTACCCGGACGGCTACCTCTTTACTGCCGGCCAGATGGTGGAGGAGTTCGAGACCGCCACCCGGGCCCTGGAGTACAACGAGATCAGCGACCTGGTGGAGAGTGAGGTCGGCTACCACATCATCCTCCGTCTGCCGCCGGTCAATGACGAGGTGCGAAGCGCCTGGACCATTGTCCAGATGAACGACCAGGTGAACCAGTGGATGGAGGAGTCCCAGCTGGAGACCACCGAGGAGTTTTCCACCGTGGACCCGGAGACCTACTATAACGCCCTCTCCGCCCTGCGGGAGGAGCTCGATGCCGAGGCCGGCGCAAGCGCAACTCCCGCGCCTGAGAGCGATACACAAGAATGAGCGGTACCGCCGCTGATCGGCGATAGAGAAGCCCGTCCCCCGCCTGCTGAACCACGGGGGACGGGCTTTTTGCTATAAAAATTTCAAATTATCAACTATTGACGTTTAACAAAAGAAAATAAGCAGCGATAGACTGTGTAAACGAAGCCGATAGTGTGAGAAGCTATAGCTACAATAGTTGATAAGGAGAAATGCAAAAGATGAAAAAAGACTTGAAATTCCCCATTGAGCTGGGCAAGCGGGTGCGGGAGGCGCGGAAAGCAAAAGGTTACACCATTGAACACCTGGCCGAGCTGGCGGATATGGCGCCCCAGTATATCTCCGAGGTGGAGCGGGGCAAAAAGACCTTCGGCGCGGAGAATCTGCGGGCGGTGTCCATGGCCCTGGGCCGGTCCACCGACTACTTTATCTACGGCGGCGGCAGCGACGACCCCAAGCGGGCCATCATCACCGAGCGGCTGGCCTCTCTGGCGCCGGTGGACCAGGAGCAGGCCATCAAGCTGCTGGAGAGCCTGCTGAACATCATGCGCGACGCGCTGGAGGCAGAACAGAACGACTGAGGAGGGGACAGTATGGAGCCCATCCGCATTTTGATCGTGGAGGACGACGAGAGCACGGGGCTGCTCTTAGAGTCCTTTCTAGACGGAATCGAAGGTATGGAAGTGATAGGGGTGGCCCGGGACGGCGTGGCGGGGCTGGACCAGCTGCGCCGGAAGGAGCCGGACCTGCTCCTCCTGGACCTGGTCATGCCCCGGATGGGCGGCATCGAACTGCTCCGGACCCTGCGGGAGGACCCGCCGGCGCGGCGGCCCCGGGTGCTGGTGCTCTCCGGCGTGCGGGACGACGCCACCGTCCAGTGTGCCCTGTCCCTGGGCGCCAGCCACTATATCATAAAGCCGGTGAACTACTCCGCCCTGGTGGACTGGATCCACATGTGCTTCTTTCCGGACCGGCCGGAGGAGGAGTCCCGCGCCCAGGCCGCGGCCCGGTGGTATCTGCGCCGGATGGGCGCGGCGGAGGGCCTGGGGCTGGACTACGCGGCCGCGGCGGCGGGCGTGCTGGCCGAGCTGGGGCGGGACGCCCTCCTCAAGGAGGCCTATGCCGAGGTCCAGCGGCAGAAGCGGACCAAATACGCCAATGTGGAGCGGAATATCCGCCAGTTCATTGCCCGCCTGCACGAGAAGGGGGCGGCGGAGTATGCCGCCCTTCTGGGCCAGAGCCCAGGAGAGAGGCCCCTCTCCAATAAGGAGTTTTTGCTCCGGCTGGCCGAACTGGTCCGCCGAGACGGAGAGCCGGCCGGCCAGGCCCGGTGAGAAAAAGTGGACAGCCCCGCCATGATTCCCTTGTAAGCGCCCCGCCGGGGCGCTTACACTTTTTTTAGAATAAAAAAGGGAGACATGGATATGAGCGCATGGCATGAAAAACGGCCCAAAGAACTGCTGGCCGAGCTGGGCACCGACCGCCGGCGGGGGCTGACCGCCCGGGAGGCGGAGGAGCGCCTGGCGCGGTGCGGCCGCAACGAGCTGGCGGAACACCGGAGGCAGGGGCTTCTGGCCCGGTTTTTGGGGCAGATGAAGGACCCCATGATTCTGGTGCTGCTGGCCGCGGCGGCCCTCTCCCTCTGGGCCAGCGGCGGGGAGGACTGGCTGGACGCGGTGATCATCCTGGTCATCGTGGTGGTCAACGCCGCCATCTCCATCTCCCAGGAGGACAGCGCCCAGCGGGCCCTGGAGGCCCTGCGGAAGATGTCCGCCCCCCTGGCCAGGGTCATCCGGGCGGGGGAGCGGACCCGGGTGGAGACCGGGGCGCTGGTGCCCGGGGACCTCATCGAGCTGGAGGCGGGGGACCTGGTGCCCGCCGATGCCCGCATCCTGGAGTGCGCCGGGCTGAAGGCCGACGAGAGCGCCATGACGGGCGAGTCGGTGCCGGTGAGCAAGGCGGCGGTGGAAACTCTCCCGGCGGACACCCCCCTGGCCGACCGGAGGAACATGGTCCTCTCGGGCACCGTCGTCACCACCGGCCGGGCCCTCTGCGTGGTCACCGGCACCGGCATGGACACCGAGATGGGCCGCATCGCCGGGCTGCTGATGGGGGAAAAGGAGGGCCAGACCCCCCTCCAGCGGAAGATGGCGGAGATCTCCAAGGCCCTCTCCTTTGTCTGTCTGTGCGTGTGCGCGGTGATGTTCGGCGCGGGCCTGCTCCAGGGCAAGGACCTGGTGGGCATGTTCCTCACCGCCGTGTCCCTGGCCGTGGCCGCCATCCCCGAAGGGCTGCCCGCCATCGTCACCATTGTGCTGGCCCTGGGGGTGCAGCGGATGGCGAAGCGAAACGCCATTGTGAAGAAGCTGCCCGCCGTGGAGACTTTGGGCTGCGCCAGCGTCATCTGCTCGGACAAGACGGGCACCCTTACCCAGAACAAGATGACAGTGGTGGAGGTGTGGACCCCCGGCCGGGACAACCGGGCCCTGGCCCTGACCGTGGGGACGCTGTGCAGCGACGCGGCGCTCAAGGGCGGACAGCGCGGCGCGCCGGAGTGCACCGGCGACCCCACCGAGACCGCTATTGTGGACCTGGCGGCCCGGGAGGGGCTGGACAAAAACGAGCTGGAACGGGCCTTCCCCCGGCAGGGAGAGGTGCCCTTTGACTCGGAGCGGAAGTTGATGAGCACCGTCCACCCCCGTCCGGAGGGTGGCTGGCGCATCTGCGTCAAAGGGGCCCCCGACGTGCTCCTCCGCCGGTGCCGGAGCGTGACTTTGGAGGGGGGCGCCGCCGTCCCCCTGACCGCCGCCCGGCGGCAGGAGATCCGCCGGCACAACGACGCCATGGGGGAGCGGGCCCTGCGGGTGCTGGGGGTGGCTTACCGGGACGTGGCCTTCCTGCCCCGGGAGCTCACCGCCCAAACCCTGGAGAGCGAGCTCACCTTTGTGGGCCTTTTGGGCATGATGGATCCGCCCCGCCCGGAGGTGAAGGAGGCGGTGGCGCAGTGCTATGCCGCCGGCATCCGGCCGGTGATGATCACCGGAGACCACAAGCGCACTGCCGTGGCCATCGCCCGGGAGCTGGACATCTTTCGGGACGGGGACCTTGCCCTCACGGGGGAGGACCTGGACTTCATGCCCCAGGAGCTGCTGGAGCAGGAGGTGGAGAAGTTCGCGGTCTACGCCCGGGTGTCCCCGGAGCACAAGATGCGCATTGTCAAGGCCTGGCAGGCCCGGGGCCGGGTGGTGGCCATGACCGGGGACGGGGTCAACGACGCCCCGGCCCTGAAGGCGGCCGACATCGGCTGTGCCATGGGCCGGAGCGGCACCGACGTGGCCAAGGGGGCCAGCGACATGATCCTGACGGACGACAACTTCGCCACCATTGTCTCGGCGGTGGAGCAGGGCCGGGGCATCTACGACAACATCCGCAAGGCCATCCACTACTTACTCTCCTGCAACATCGGGGAGATCCTCACCATCTTCCTGGCCACGGTGCTGGACTTCCGGCAGATGCCCCTGGTGCCGGTGCAGCTGCTGTGGCTCAATCTGGTCACCGACTCCCTCCCCGCCCTGGCCCTGGGGGTGGAGAAGGTGGAGGAGGGGGTCATGGCCCGAAAGCCCCGGGACGCCCGGGAGAGCCTCTTCGCCGGGGGATTCGCCTGGCGGCTGGCGTGGCAGGGGGTGATGGTGGGCCTGCTCACCCTGGGGGCCTATTTCCTGGGGGAGTATGTGCTCTCCGACCCGGCGGAGGCCAGCGCGGTGGCCAATACCATGGCCTTTGCCACCCTGACCCTGTGCCAGCTGTTCCACGCCTTTGACGTGCGCAGCGAGGAGGCCTCCCTGCTCCACATCGGGGTGTTCTCCAACCCGGCCATGAACCGGGCCTTCCTGGTGGGGCTGGGGATGCAGCTGGCGGTGCTCTGTCTGCCGCCCCTCCAGACCGTGTTCCGCACCGTGTCCATGGACGCCCGCCAGTGGGGGGCGGTCCTGGCCCTGGCGGTGACGCCGGTGGTGGTCTGCGAGGCGGCGAAGGCCCTGCGCCGGGCCCTGGGGCGGAGAACGGGGACGCCGGACCGGAAGAACAGGGACAAAACGCCAGCCATGTCGGCATAAAAATAAAAAGCGGGGCCCGGTCCAATTGGACC
>DVHW01000196.1 GCA_018711785.1 Candidatus Galloscillospira excrementavium | reverse complement strand
GCTTCTGCCAGTCCGCCGGATAGACGAAATACAAAAACCGGGCGTGGTCGGCCACCGAGAACTGGATGGCGCTGCCCTTGGGGATGAAAATGACCTCTCCCGGCCCGGCGGAGACCCGCTCCCCATCGATGAGGATGTCCAGCCGTCCCTCGATGACATAGTCCATCTCGTCGTAGTTCAGCGTCCAGGGGAAGGCGGTGGCGCGCATCTCCATGATGCCCGCCCCCAGCCGGGGGCTCTCGGCCAGGGTAAAGAGGTCGCGGGTGTAGACCACGTCCCCGGCCCGGCCGGTGTCCATCCGGTCGGACTCGGTGACCTTGATGGCCGGGACCTTCACCGCCCGCACCCCGTGGCGCGCCGGCGGGGCGGACGCGCCCAGTTTCTCCAGCAGGATCTGCCGTATCATGGCCTCCAGGGCCTTAGTGTCCGTCGCTTCCATGCTGCACCTCCGTTTTTTCCCTCCGGGTGAGGAACATGGCCACCGCCACGGCGGTGACGCCTCCCACCAGCTTGCCCACGATCATGGGGAAGATCATCTCCGCGTCGAACCCGGCGGTGAAGCCCAGGTGGTCCCCAAAGACAAAGGCCGCCGACACGGCAAAGGCCACATTGATGACCTTGCCCCGGCTGTCCATGTCCTTCATCATGCCGAACATGGGGATGTTGTTGGCCAGGGTGGCCACCAGGCCCGCCGCCGCCACGTCGTTCATCCCCATGAGGTGTCCCAGCTTCATCAGGGGGGTGCGGAACACCCTGGTGATGACGAATACCAGGGGGAAGGCCCCCGCCAGCACGATGGCGATGTCCCCCACGATGGCAAAGCCCTCCTCAATGGGGGTCATGCCGGGGAGCAGGGTGAGGGGGGTGAGCTTCTGGAGGATGGCGACAGCCAGCCCCACGGTGATGACGATGACCACGATGCGGCCAAAGACCTGGAAGCCCCTCACCATGCCCCGGGGGATGCGCCACAGGCCCAGGGCGATGAGCAGGGCGATGAGGACGATGGGGATGAGGTTGCGCAGCACCATGACCACCGGGAACCCGGCGGCCAGCCCCCCGGCGAGAGAGCCCAGGGGGATGGTCACCACGCCGCACAGCACTCCCCGGGCCAGGGCGGTGCGGTCCTCGGGCCGGATGATGCCCAGGCCCACGGGGATGGTAAAGACCACCGTGGGGCCCAGCATGGCCCCCACGATGAGCCCGCCGAACTGCCCGGCCTCGTCGGTGAGGGAGAGCTCCTGGGCCAGGGAGGCCCCGCCCATGTCGTTGGCCAGGATGGTGCCGGCAAACATGGCCGGGTCGGCGCCCAAAAACTGGTACACCGGCACCACCACGGGCCGCAGCACCTCGGAGAGAACCGGGGCCAGGCAGATGATGCCGATCATGGCCAGGGCCAGGCTGCCCATGGCCATGACGCCCTCCTCGAATTTCTCCCCCAGGCCGAAGCGGTTGCCCAGGATGCGGTCGGCCGCCCCCAGGACCATGAACAGGACCATGAGATAGACGATGATTTCATTGATGGACAAACAGACTGCCCCCTTATGGAAGATCTACGATGCCCACGACGGCGGCGTCCACCGGGATGGAGGCCCCCGCCGCCACCCGGGCCGCGCCGCCGGTGGCCACCAGGACGGTCTCGCCGGTCCCCGCGCCCACGCAGTCGGCGCAGACCACCACCCGCTCCCCGGCGCGGACGGTGAGGAAGGTCTGCCCCACCAGGGCGGCGGATTTCTTGGTGGCCCAGAGATTTCCGGTCACAACACCCAGCATCATCTGGGCTCACACCCCTTTCGCAGCTTGACGACCCCCAGCTCCCGGAGCTGCCGCTCCATGGCGGTGCAGCGGACATAGACGCCCTGGGGGGCGGTGCGGCAGTAGCGCTTGTACTCCAGCCCCTCCTCCCGCACATAGACCCGCCGGCCCTCCAAAAGGGCCCGGAGCACCGCCCGCTCCTCCTCCCCCAGGGCCAGGCCCAGGGAGAGCAGGGCCATCTGCTCCACCGGCAGCTCCGTGATGATGAGGGCGTCCCCCCGATTTTCGACCGTCATGGGAGCCCCTCCTTTTCTGTTGCCGTGTAGGATTATTCCTGCGGCGGGGACGATGAGCCGGGCAGGATCATGGCCCGGTCCCCCTTCTGAAAGCCGCAGGCGTTCGCCTCGTCGTAGTCCAGGTGGACCGCGGTGGCGAACTGGTCGGAGACCCGCACGTCCACGCCGGTGAAGATAACCGCCCGGCTGGTGAAGGTGCGCAGGCGCACCGCCTGGCCGTTCTCCACGCCGAAGCGCCGGGCGTCGGCCGGGGTCATGTGGATGTGCCGCCTGGCTACCAGCAGCCCCCGGTCCAGGGTGAGGGTCCGGTCCCCGTGGCGGAGGGTGATGCCGGGGGTGCCGTCCAGGTCCCCGGAGAGCCGCACCGGGGGGTGTACCCCCAGGGCCACCGCGTCGGTGAGGGAGATCTCCACCTGGCTCTCCTTCCGCTCCGGGCCCAGGACTACCACATTGGGGATCTCCCCCTTGGGGCCCGCCAGGGTGAGCCGCTCGGCGCAGACGAACTGGCCGGGCTGGCTCAGCTCCCGCACCCGGTTCAGCCGGTAGCCCGGGCCGAAGAGGGCCTCCACGTGGGCCCGGGACAGGTGGACGTGCCGCCCGCTGGCCTCCAGGGGCACGGTCAGATATTCGGCCAGCCGGGCCGCCAGGGCGTCCAGCTGGAGGGAAGAAACCGCGGACAAAGGTCTCACCTCTCTTTGGAATACCGGCCCGCCTTGCACCGGATCATCAGGATCCACAGCAGGGAGGACAGGCGGTTGAGGGCCAGGATCATGTCCCCCCGGGTCACGTTGCCGTCAGAGTCCCGGAAGGCGGCGTAGGCCGCCAGCTCGGTCTGCCGGGCCACGGTGCGGGCCCTGTTGACGGCCAGCAGGGCCGGGCCGTCGGTGTAGTGGGGCAGGAAGTGGGGCTGGCCGAAGTGCTTTTCCGGGTAGTGGGAATACTCCCGCAGCTCCTCCGGGCCGTAGCCGCAGAGGGTGAACTCCCCCACCGGCTCGTCCAGCACGTCGAAGCGGACGCACCGGCGGACAAAGCCCAGCACCTCCTCCAGCTCCGATACCAGGGCGGGGTAGCCCTCCCCGGCGGCGGCCTGCTGGGCCAGGAGGAGCTCGGCCTCCAGCAGGTCGATCATCCCCCGGAAGCGGATGCGGGGGTGGTCCTTGAAGACCAGCACGTTGCCCTTCAGGTGGGTCATGTGCTCCGGCTTCTCGGTCAGCTCCCCGCCGAAGAGGGTGCGGTAGCGCCCCGGAGGGGTCTCCGCCCCGTCCGCGCCGCCCCGCCCCTGGGGGTAGACCACCTCCACCCGGTGCTCCCGTAGCCAGTCCCGGGCGCCGGGGGAGAGGACCTCGTGGGCGCGGACCACCACCGGGCCCCGCGTCCCCTCCGCGGACATGCGGCGCACGTCCGCCTCGGTCAAAAGGGCCACGGCTTACTCCCCGCCGCCCTCGCCCCTGGCGTGGGGCAGGATGCCGTCCACCTCGGCGTGGGGCCGGGGGATGACGTGGACGCTGACCAGCTCGCCCACCTTCTCCGCGGCGGCGGCCCCGGCGTCGGTGGCCGCCTTGACGGCCCCCACGTCCCCCCGGACCATGACGGTAACCAGTCCGCCGCCCACCTGCTCCTTGCCCACCAGCTGGACGTTGGCGGCCTTGACCATGGCGTCGGCCGCCTCGATGGAGGCCACCAGGCCCCGGGTCTCTACCATTCCAAGCGCGTTCGTGTTTGCCATTTTCACAGCTCCTTTTTTGTTGTTTGAGGGGTTTGAAACCGCCCGGGGGGCGGGGGAGGATGCCCCGGCGTACACCGGGATGTCCGGCGGCCGGCCGCCGCCCTTGGGGGACGGAGGGCTGGCCGCTTTCTTTCTCGTCCGTTTGGGTGCGGGGGGCTTTGCCCCCTCCCGGCTCATAGCCGTCCCGGAGGGGGTGTGCCCCCCGGGCGGGGCGGCAGTCTCCGGGGGCATGTGGGGCGCGCCGCCCACCGTCCCGGCCGCCTCGCCATTGGCGGCGTACACCGGGTGCTCCATCACCGGCTCCTCGTCCCGGTGGGCGGGGGGTTCGGCCATGAGGGAGTTCGTCAGATTCTGCACCTCCTGGAGCAGGTGCTCCTGGGGGTTCAGGAGCACGCCGTCGGCGTTGACTTCGCTCATACGTTCAGCCTCCTCATGATCTGCCGCACCAGCTCATCCAGGGCCCCGGCGTCCACTCCCGCCACTCCCGCCGGGGTGCTGTTCTCCCAGGGGGAGGAGGCGTCCCCGGCCCGCAGGTCCTCCAGCTCCCGGACGCCCCAGGCCACCCGCTTGATGTTGATGAGGTCCAGGGGGCCGATGTTGTTGGAGCTGGAGGAGCCGCCCACCGCCCCGCAGCCCAGGGTGAGGGCGGGGAAGAGGCAGGTGCTGGCCCCGATGCCGCCCAGGGCGGAGGGGGTGTTCACCAGCACCCGGCTGGCGGGGACCGCGGCGGCGAAGCGGCGGACCACGGCCTCGTCCTCGGCGTGGATGGAGAAGGTGTGGCCCGCGCCCTCCCACTCCAGGATCTCCACGCAGCGGCGCAGCACCGCCTCCTCGTCCGGCTCCACATAGTATGCCAGGATGAGCCCCAATTTTTCATTGGAGTAGGGATAGCCGGGGCCCACGCCGGTCTCCCGGGCCACCAGCACCCGGGCCGAGGCGGGGATGCCCGCCAGGCCGGCCAGCCTTGCCACCTCCTCCACGCTCCGGCCCACGATGGCCGGGTTCATGGTGCCGTTGGGGCGGAGGATGCATTTGGAGAGGGTGCGGTGCTCGGCGTCGGAGAGCACATAGGCCCCCTGGCGCTTCAGCTCGGCGGTGACCGAGGGCTCCATCTGGGCGGTGACCACGATGCTCTGCTCGCTGGCGCAGACCGTGCCGTTGTCGAAGGTCTTGGAGTCCAGGATGCGCTTGACCGCCCGGGCCACGTCGGCGGTGCGGTGGATATAGGCCGGCCCGTTGCCCGCCCCCACGCCGATGGCGGGGGTGCCGGAGGAGTAGGCCGCCTTCACCATGGCCCCGCCGCCGGTGGCCAGGATGAGCCGGGTGTGGTCGTGCTTCATCAGGGCGGTGGTGGCCTCCAGGGTGGGGGTGGAGATGCAGGAGACACTGCCCGGCGGCGCGCCGGCGCCCTCGGCGGCCTGGCGGACCACCGCCACCGCCTCCCGGATGCACTTCAGGGCCCCAGGGTGGGGGGAGAAGATGACCGGGTTGCCTGCCTTCAGGCAGATCATGGTCTTGTAGATGACCGTGGAGGTGGGGTTGGTGGAGGGCACCAGGGCGGCCACGATGCCCACGGGCACGCCGATGTCGATGGTGCGCTTTTCCCGGTCCTCGGCCAGCACGCCGTGGGTGCGCTCGTCCTTGATGGCGTCGTAGAGGGTGAGGGCGGCGAAGCGGTTTTTCAGCTCCTTGTCCTCCACCTTGCCAAAGCCGGTCTCCTCCACCGCCAGCTCGGCCAGATGCCGGGCGTGCCGGGCGCCGGCGGCGGAGACCGCCGCCACCATGGCGTCCAGCTGCCCCTGGTCCATCCGCGCCAGGGCCTGCTGGGCCCCCCTGGCCGCGGCCAGGAGATTCCGCACCTCCTGAATGGAGCGCAAGTCTTTATCCAGATCCATAGAAGTCCTCCGTTTCCTCCCCCTCGGAGAGCGGAGGGGGGGAGATTGCGCCGTGGGCGCGTATCGAGGGGAACGGGTTCCCCTGGAAGGCACGTCCCTGAGCGAAGTGATGATCTTTCCGTAAAAAAGACGGGTCCTAAACCTCCCGGGGGGACTGGGCGACGGCCTTCACCGCCTCGGCAAAGGCGGCGCAGGCGGCGTTGCAGGCGCTCTGGGTGCCGGTGAGCAGGCCGCCGCCGAAGTTGGTCTCGCTGGGGGGCTCAAAGAGGACGGCCAGCTCCACGTCGGCCGCCTTCATGGCCTCGTCCAGGCCCACCACCGCCTCCAGGGGCGGGGCGATGAGGTAGGCCAGGGCCTCTCCCTCCCGCACGCCGGCCACCCGGGAGAGGTAGCTGCCGGTGCGGGAGACCGTGTGGGCGAAGTAGACCACGCTGTCGTCAGCATTGGCGGAGCGGAAGCCCGCCCCGTCGGCGAGGAAGGCCGCCGCGGCCCGCAGGCCGCTCTGGACCTCCGCCGGGTTGGGGCCGGAGAGGATGCCGATGACCTCCCCGGCGTACTTGGTGGAGGCGTTGGCCGCCCCGGCGTAGAGGCTGCGGCCGTAGGCCACCTCCACGGCGGCGGCCTTGGTGGCCTCGTCCAGGGCGCAGTAGGTGGCGTCGTCGCAGTCGGTGGTGAGGATGCCGATGGAACGGTGGCCGTCGGGCAGGCCCAGCCTCTGGGCCAGGGTCTCGCTCACGTTGGCGATGGTGTGGGTGGCTAATAGGTTGACGGGGATGAGGTCTCCTGTCATGGTATCACCTCTTATTTCAGGTCCATGCCGCTGGCTTTCTTCTCCAGCATGGTTTTGATGAGCTCCGCGATGTGCGCCCCCGCCGCGCCCCGCGGAGCGGGCTCCGCGGGGGCCCAGGGGCATTTGCATCTGCCGGGCAAATGCGATTCGCCCGGCATCAAGGGTTTGCCTGCGGGCAAACCGCTTGTACGCGCTGGCGCGCGGCCCGCTGTGCGGGCGGTGGAGGCGGGCGCGGGGGCTATTTCAGGTCAATGCCGCTGGCTTTTTTCTCCAGCATGGTCTTAATCAACTCCGCGATATGCGCGCCCGCCTCCACGGCGGTGGTGCCCTGGCGGTGGATGTTAGAAACGACGGTGCGCTTGGACTCGGGTACGCCGATGTGGGCGCCATAGGTCAGGTAGGCGGACATGGACTCGGCGGTCACCAGTCCCGGCCGCTCTCCCACCAGCATACAGACCACCTCCGCCCCGGTGAGCTCTCCGATGTGGTCGCTGGCCCCCACCCGGCAGAACTTGACAAAGAGGATCTCGCCGGTGGAGATGCCGTAGGTCTGGAGGCCCGCCCGGATGGCGGCGATGCAGTCCTCCGCATTGGCCTCGATGGCCGCGGAGGAGAGCCCGTCCCCCACCACCAGGGCCACCTGGGGATGGTCTCCCAGGGTACGGCAGATGACGGCCTGGTTGGCCTCGTCAAAGCGGCGGCCCTTGTCGGGCCGGGTCAGGTACTCGTCCTTGTCTTTGCAGAGGGTCTGCACCGGCACGAAGTGGTTGCGGGCCACAAAGTCCTCGCTCACCAGGGAGAACACAGAGTCCTGGGCCGCCGCGTGGTCGGCCCGGAAGCGGAGCATGGTGGCGGTCTTGTACCGGGCCCCCGCCCGGCCCAGGCCGATGCGGGCCGGGGTCCTGGCCTTCAGGGCCAGGAAGGCGGGGCCGTTCCGGGGGTGCTCCACCAAGTACTGCCTGCGGATGTCCACCGCCGTGATGTCGGGCAGGGCGGCGGCGGGGTCGGAGCCCTGGCCGGGGCGGGTGTTCCCCTCCGGCTCCATGGGGCGGTAGTCCGCCGACTTCACCTGGGGCGTGGGGGCCTGGCCCGCCAGGTCGGCGATCATGCGCTCGATGAGGGCGCGCAGTTCGGTTTCGTTCACAGAAGTTCCCCCTTATGAGAGCAGAATGGAGCCGTCCCCGGCCAGTTCGGTGAGCGTTCCGTCCCGGACAAAGCCCATTTTCTCCAGCCACGCCTGGAAGGGCGGGATGGCGGTCAGGCCGAAGAGCTCCCGCAGGGCGGCGGTCTC
>DVHW01000195.1 GCA_018711785.1 Candidatus Galloscillospira excrementavium | reverse complement strand
TTCCCCATTGTTCCCGGTTTGTCAAGCGGATCTCCCCTGCGGAGAGGGCGGGACCCGGAGCAGGAAGACGAACAAGCTCTTGCCCTATGTGGGCGAAGAGGCTATAATGAGGGGCAGTCAAACCCGCCCGTGCAGGCGCCGCAGGCCGCTGTACGGCCTGCGGCGGATCTCCGGGTGTCAAGGAAGAAAGGAGAACAGAAGAATGCAGCTTAGCGACGCGATACAGCAGCTCTCTCAGCTTCAGCGCAGACAGTACGCCTACCAGCACGCCCAGGTCATCCTCACCCTGGACGCCGCCACCGCCGCCCCCAGCGGTACTGCGGAGGGCCGCGGTGTGGCACTGGGTATCCTGGCCGGAGAGGAGCACCGGCTCTTTGCCAATGAGGAGGTGGGAAAGCTCCTGGCCTTCCTGGACGAGCGGAAGGAGGAGCTGGACTTTCTCACCCGCCGCCAGGTGGAGGAGCTGCTCCGCGCCTACCGGAAGCTCTCCCGCATCCCGGCGGAGGAGTACATGGCCTTCTCTCAGCTGGTGAATGAGGCTGACGCGGTGTGGCGCCGGGCGAAAGTGGAGAACGACTTTCCCGCCTTCCGGCCGGTGCTGGACCAAATCGTGTCCTATAACCGCAAGTTTGCCGGATACTACGACCCAGATAAGGCCCCCTATGACGCCCTGCTGGACGAGTATGAGCGCGGGATGGACACTGCTGCTCTGGATCGTTTCTTTTCCACCCTCCGGGAGCGGCTGGTGCCTCTTCTTCAAAAGGTAGCCGCCGCCCCCCGGCCGGATGACCGCTTCCTGCACGGCTCCTTCCCGGTGGAGGAGCAGCGGGCTCTGTCCGAGGACCTGATGGAACGGATGGGACTGGACCGGGAGCACTGCGGCATCGCTGAGACCGAGCACCCCTTCACCACGAACGCCAATAACAAGGATGTGCGCATCACTACCCACTATTATCCGGACAATTTCACCTCGTCCATGTTCTCGGTCATCCACGAGGGAGGGCACGCCCTCTATGAGCTGGGGGTGGCAGACGAGCTCCAGTACACCTGTCTGGCCGGGGGCGTGTCCATGGGTATCCACGAGAGCCAGTCCCGATTCTATGAGAACATCATCGGCCGCTCCCGCCCCTTCCTGGAGGCCCTGCTGCCCACGCTGAAAAAGCGCTTCCCCGGCCGGCTGGACGGGGTGGATGGAGCGATGCTCTACCGGGCGGTGAACCGGGTGGAGCCCTCCCTCATCCGCATCGAGGCCGATGAGCTGACCTATCCCCTCCACATCATGGTGCGCTATGAGATCGAGAAGAAGCTCATCGCCGGAGAGATGGAGGCCGGGGACGTGCCCGCCGCCTGGAACGCCCTGTATCAGGAGTATCTGGGCGTGGAGGTGCCGGACGACCGGCGCGGCTGCCTCCAGGACAGCCACTGGTCGGGCGGCAGCATCGGTTATTTCCCCTCCTATGCCCTGGGCAGCGCCTACGGCGCCCAGATGCTCCGCAACATGGAGCGGGAAGTCGATGTCTGGGGCGGCGTGGGACGGGGCGACCTGTCCCAGGTCACGGCCTGGCTGCGGGAGAAGATCCACCGCCACGGCAGCAGCCTCACTCCGGCCCAGGTCCTGGAGAACGCCTGCGGTGCGCCCTTTGACCCGACGTACTATACCGACTATCTGACGGAAAAGTACAGCGCCCTGTACGGCCTGTAAACACTCAGCGGCCCGCCTCCTGATGAGGCAGGCCGCTGGTTTACTGTGCCGGGAGAGGGACGGACGCCCTATTCGGCCAGAGCGCGGAAGAGGAAGGTGACGATCTGCCCCCGGGTGCAGGTGGAGGCGGGGGAGAAGGTGGTGGGCGTCGTACCGCCGGTGATGCCCTGCTCGGCGGCCCAGGCCACGGCCTGGGCGTAGCTGGCATCCGCCGCCACGTCCGTGAAGGGGTTCCCACCGGTGGCCGGGCTGCCCTCCAGCTTCCACAGGTACTCGGCCACCATGGACCGGGTGCAGGGCGCGCCAGCGTCAAAGGTCGTGCCGGAGACCAGCCCCTTTTCGTGGGCCCAAGATGCCGCTCCGGCGTAATACTCGCTGTCGCTCACATTGGAGAAGGGGTTCCCCGCGGCCGCGGGCTCACCCATGGCCCGCCAGAGGAAGGTGAGGATCTGAGCTGTGGTGCAGGTGGAGTCGGGGGAGAAGGTGGTGGGCGTCGTGCCGCCGGTAATGTCCTTCTCCACGGCCCAGGCCACCGGCTCGGCATACCAGGCATCCGCCGCTACGTCGGTGAACGCTGGGGTCACCGGCTCCTCGGGCTCCTCCGGCTCGTCAGGGATGGTCACGTCGGGCGCGTTGGCGATGTCCAGAAAGACGTTCCCGGTGGGCAGCCACTCCTCCTTCCAGGAGCCGTCAGGCTGCTGGGTGCTGCTGTAATACTCGTCCAGGTGGGTCTTATAGAGGGTCTCCAGAGTGGAACCGGGGTAGCCATAGAACTCGGCGTTGCGCACGCCGGTGAAGGCGCAGCTGTCATACAGGGTGCGGACATTGAAATCAACGTCCCTGGAGTAGCAGATGACGGTCTTGAGGCCGTGGTTCTCGTCGGGCTCCATGGTGAAGAAGGCGTTGCCGCGGATCTCTTCCACATTTTCTGGAATGACCAGGGTACGCAGGGCGGTATGGTTGCTGAAGGCCGCGCTGCCGATGAGCTTCAGGGTAGAGGGGAGATTGAGCTCGGTGACCGTGGGCTCGGCCTGAGGGCAGAGGAAGGCGTTGTCGTAGATGTACTCCACCCCCTCCGGGATGGTGATGGACTCCACCCCGGCGGGGAACCAGTAGCTGAAGGAGTAGTTGCCGATGGCGGTGACCTTGTGCCCATCCAGCTCAGAGGGGATCACCAGGTCGGTGAGGCTGTACGCGGGGTACTGCAGGTTTTTGTTGAAGGTGATGATGAGAGCGGTGCCGTCCTCCCGCAGGTCGTAGGTGTAGGCGCCGGAGGCGTAGTCTCCCTCCAGCTCCATTTCCACGTCGGCCAAGGCGGGGACCGCCAGCGAGACGCACAGCGCCGCAGCCAGGAACAGGGATGCGAGTGCTTTTTTCATCTATGGTCCGTCCTTTCTGTTCTCACCGGACGGCCCGGGGGGAAGGCTCCCCCCGGGCCGGTCTCGGCGGGAAACAAAAACGCCGCGCAGGATCGACTCCTACACGGCACCGGAGACAGACGT
>DVHW01000194.1 GCA_018711785.1 Candidatus Galloscillospira excrementavium | reverse complement strand
GCGGCTGAAGGAGTGGCTCCGCCGCCGCAAATACAACAAGAGCGGCCTCATCCCCAAGCTGGAGGGGGAGCTGGAGGTCATCGACGACACCCTGGCCCGGCAGGAGCGCTCCCGCCGGCAGGCCCGGGAGGCCGGGGCCGAGCGGGAGAAGCTGGTGGAGCGGCGGGACGCCCTGCGGGAGCGGCTCTGGGCCTGGCGCAGCCGGGAGAACGTGGAAAAGCGCCGCCGCTGGCAGCAGGCCCAGTCCGCCCTGGAAGCGGCCCGGGCGGAGGAGGCGGCCCTGGCCGCCGAGGTGGGCGCGGCCCCGGACCGGGAGACCCTCCGCTCCGCCCAGGGGGACCTGGCCTATCTCCACACGCTGGACAGCAACCTCCGCCTGGCACAGAACCAGGTCCAGCCCGCCCGCGCGGCCGCCCAGGCCGCCCGGGCCGCGGCGGAGGACCCCCTCTTCCCGGACATGACCCCGGACCAGGCCTGGCAGCAGGCCAGCCGGGACCGGGAGGCGGCGGCCTCCGGCCCGGCCAGGCCCGCCGGGTGGGTGACCGCCCTGCTGGTGCTGGGCTTTGTGGCCGCGGCGGGGCTCTTTACCGCCGGGGCGGTGCTGGAGCAGTGGGTGATGATGGCACCCGCGATCGTCCTCCTGGTGGCCGCGGGGCTGACCGCCACCATCCGCGGCGCGCGGCACGCTGCCGCCCGGCGGCGGTATGAGACAGCGCGCGCCGCCCTCCTGGCGCGCTATGGCGCCCAGTTCCCCGACGACATCCTCGCCCGGGCCAACGACTACCGGGAGAGATACACCGCCGCCCAGGAGGCGGAGCGGAAGCTCCAGGCGGTGGAGGACTCTGCCCGGAACCTGGCGGGGCAGCGGGAGGAGCTGAAGGCCGGTCTGCTGGAGCTGGTCCACACCTTCGCCCCCGAGGTGAAGGACACCTTCGGGGTGTCGGCGGCCCTGTCCCGGGCCCTGAACCTGGCCGAGAAGCTCTCCAACGCCCGGGTGCGGCTGGAGGGGGCGGAGCGGCTGGCGGAGAGCCTGGAGAAGCCGGAGGAGGGGGAGGAGACCGCCGGGAGCGGGACGGAGGACCCCGGAGAGGTGGACTCCAAGGCCCTGGCCGCCCAGATCGCCGCCCTGGAGGGGGAGATCGCCCGGGTGAGCGGCGACCTGGCCATGGCCCGGGGTGAACTGAGCAGCCTGGGGGACCCGGACCTCTTCGAGGCCCGGCGGGGGGGGCTGACCGAGGAGCTCGCCCGCCGCCGGGAGGAGTACGACGCCCTCGCCCTGGCCCTGGAGGGCCTGAACGAGGCCAACGCCCAGCTCCAGGAGCGGTTCTCCCCGGCCATCAACCGCTCCGCGGGGGCCATCCTGGCCCAGCTTACCGGCGGGAAGTACGACAAGGTGACCCTGACCCGGGAGTTCGAGGCCTCGGCGGAGGAGAAGGACGGCGTCCTGCCCCGGCGGGCCCTGGTGCTCTCCCAGGGGACGGCGGAGCAGCTCTACCTGGCGGTGCGCCTGGCCATCTGCGACCTGGTCCTCTCCGGCGGGGAGGGCGTCCCCCTGGTGCTGGACGACGCCCTGGACGCCTTTGACGACCGCCGGGCCGCCCTGGCCCTGGACTACCTGCGCCGGGCGGCGGCGGAGCGGCAGATCCTCCTCTTCACCTGCCACGGCAGGGAGGGGGCCCTGGCCGGGAGCTGGCCGGAGGTGCGGGTGACGCGGCTGTAAAGAAGAACGGAGGAGAGAGGAGCGGGAGCGGTGAAGCTGAAAACGGTAAGGCGGCTGATGACGGGACTGGGTATCGCCGCAGTGGCGGTGGTCCTGCTGGGGAATGCTTCCGAGAGCCCCCCGGCGGTGGCGCTGGGGGTGGCCCTCGTCATCGTCGAGGTCGTCGTCAGTATCACCCTGTGGCGCTGTCCCTATTGCGACAGATGGCTGGGCCGGAGGCGCGGGCGTTTTTGCCCCCACTGCGGCAGAGAGTTGGAGGGAAAGTAGCCCCCTTTCTTGCAATCCGGGCGGAAAAGGGGTATAATCTACTCCATGCGAAGGCCCGCGGCGCGGTTTGCGCTGCGGGCCTTGCCAAAAGAACCAGCGGAAGGAGTCGCGAGCCTATGGCAGACGAGAAGAGACACGAGGTGCCGGCCGAGGAGGAGAAGCTCTCCGGGGCGGACGCCTTTAAGGTAGACCTGTACTTCTGGCTCCAGGCCCTGGTGGCCGTGGTGGTGGGCCTCATCCTGGTGTTCACCTTTGTGGGGCGCATCATCGGCGTGGTGGGCTCCTCCATGGTGCCCACCCTCCACAACGGGGACATGCTCATCCTTCAGAGCATCGGCTACGAGCCCCGGCAGGGGGACGTGGTGGTGCTCACCAAGGAGTTCGGCAGCGTGGAGGGCCCCATCGTCAAGCGGGTCATCGCCACGGAGGGGCAGACTGTCCACATCGACTACGCCACAAGCAGCGTCTACGTGGACGGCGAGCGGCTGGACGAGCCCTATATCAACGAGCCCATGCGCTCCCCGGGGGTGAACACCATCACCGACATCACGGTGCCCGAGGGCTGCATTTTCGTGCTGGGGGACAACCGCAACAACTCCTCGGACAGCCGCCTGCCCGAGCTGGGCGCGGTGGACGAGCGGTACGTCCTGGGCCGGGTGCTCTTTGTGATCTTCCCCTTCCAGAACTTCGGAGTGATCCGGTGAGCGAGGGCCGGACCCTGCTGTACTAGGGGCTCTACTCCTTTCTCCAGGCGGTGGCCGCGCTGCTGGTGGCGCTGGTGCTGGTGTTCCTCATTGTGGGGCGGCTGACGGTGGTGGACGGGGTGTCGATGGAGCCCACCCTGCGGGACGGGGACGTGATGGTGGTGCGCAGCCTGGGGTATATGCCAGAGCCGGGGGACGTGGTAGTGCTCCACAAGCCCTCGGAGGTGGCGGAGGGCCCCATCGTGAAGCGGGTCATCGCCACCGGGGGCCAGACCGTGGAGGTGGACTACGCCGCCGGGGTGGTCCGGGTGGACGGCCAGGTGCTCCCCGAGCCCTACCGGAACGGCCCCATGGAGCGGCCCGGGGACCCCTATCGCACCATCGAGGCCGTCACGGTGCCCGAGGGGAGCCTCTTCGTGCTGGGGGATAACCGGAACGAGTCGGGCGACAGCCGGGACTGGCGGCTGGGCACGATAGACGAGCGCTATGTGATGGGCCAGGTGGTCTGGGTGCTGGCCCCGCCGGGGCGGTTCGGCGCTGTGGGGTAAACGCGCCGGCCGCAGCAGAATAAAAGCACCTGGATGCGGATTCGTCCGCATCCAGGTGCTTTTTGTTTTCATGGCAGCTCCCGATAGAGGGCGGGGGCGTCGTCCTTTTTGACCACCTCGGAGACCGAGAGGACCTCTACCCGCAGCGACTTCTCACCGAAGCGGATCTCCAGCACGTCGCCGGGCTTCACGTCGTAGGAGGCCTTCACCGGCCGGCCGCCCACCGTGACCCGCTGGTTGTCGCAGGCCTCGTTGGCCACGGTACGGCGCTTGATGAGCCGGGAGAGCTTGAGCCATTTGTCCAGACGCATGGTACGCTCCTTTCTGGCGGGATGCTTGAACCTGGCCGGGGAAAAAGAAGGCCGGCCCCGGTCGTCCCGGAGCCGGCTGGGAAGGCGGAGAAAAACTTACTTGGCCACCGCGTCCTTCAGGGCCTTGCCGGGCTTGAAGACGGGCACCTTGGAGGCGGGGATCTTGATGCTCTCCTTGGTCTTGGGGTTGCGGCCGATGCGCTCGGCGCGGCTCTTCACCTCGAAAGCGCCAAAGCCCACCAGCTGGATCTTGTCGCCGGCGGCGAGGGCGGCGGAAATGACGTCGATAGCGGCGTTGACAGCGGCCTCGGTGTCCTTCTTGGACAGGGCGGCCTTCTCGGCAGCGGCATTGATGAGTTCGGTCTTATTCATGTGTGGTACTCCTCCTGTGTGTTGTTGGCGGGGAAATCCCCGTGTTTATCCTAAAAACGGCGGTCCGTTTTTATTCCTGCCTCAGGGTCTGCTTGGCCCCCTCCCAGAGCTGGTCCAGCTCGGCCAGGGACATCTCCTCCATGCTGCGGCCAGCCTTGGCGGCCGCCTGCTCCACCAGGCGGAAGCGGGAGATGAACTTGTCGGTAGAGCGCTGGAGGGCCGCCTCCGGGTCCGCCTTCACGAAGCGGGCCACATTGACGGCGGCAAAGAGCAGGTCCCCCAGCTCCTCCTCGATGTTGGAGCCCTCCCGGATGGCCTGGCGCAGCTCTCCGGTCTCCTCGGAGAGCTTGTCCACCGCGCCGGAGACATCGGGCCAGTCGAACCCGGCCTTTTTCGCCTTTTTCTGCACCTTCTCGGCCCGCCACAGGGCGGGCAGGGAGCGGGCGACAGCGGAGAGGGCGTCAGTGTGGGTGGCCTGGCCCTTCTCCTGGCGCTTCAGGGCGTCCCAGTTCTGGAGGACCTCTCCGGTCCCGGAGACCGCGGTCTCGCCGAACACATGGGGGTGGCGGTAGATGAGCTTTTTGCAGATGCCGTCGGCCACCTCGTCCAAGCCGAAGGAGCCCTGCTCCTCCTCCAGGCAGGCGTGAAAGACCACCTGGAGCAACACATCCCCCAGCTCCTCCTTCAGGTGGCCGGCCGAGCCCTCGTCGATGGCCTCCACGGCCTCGTAGGCCTCCTCCAGGAAATCCCGGCGGATGCTCTCGTGGGTCTGCTCGGCGTCCCAGGGGCAGCCGCCGGGGCCGCGGAGCAGGCGGACGATGTCCACCAAATCCTTGACGCCGTAAGAATCCCGATATTGAAAATCTACCATATTTCTCGCCCTTCTGCAAGCTATTTTTCGAAGTTTATCACTGGATATGCAAAATCTTTGCGATTTTATCGCCCTTTGGCATGAGATCGAGGTCCTCCTTGGAGATGGCCCGGAGCAACAGCACTAGGGCCAGGTAGACCAGTACCCCCACGCAGATGGAGCCCAGGGTGGACAGGGTGTTGCCCAGCTGGAGGGTGTCGGCCAACAGACCGTGGACCGCCCACACCGCAGCCCCCATGACCACCGAGGCGATGACCGGCTTGGGGAACACCCGGGAGAACCGGGGCGGGGCGGGGATGGCCCGGCGGATGATGAGAAGCTCCAGCGCCGAAACGATGACAAAGCAGCACAGGGTGCCCACCGGGGCGCCGTTGATGAGAATGTCCGGATTGCCCACCAGCACGTAGTTGACGATGATCTTCACCACGCCGCCGATGACCACGACCAGCACCGGCAGGTTGACCATGTTATTGGCCTGAAGGATGGCGTTGCACAGCACCTGGATGGACACGAAGATGGAGGCCAGGCCCAGCACCGACATGAGGGGGCCGGCGATGGCGTTGTCCAGCTCGGGGTAGAGCAGGGCCATGATGGGCCCGCCCAGCACCACCAGCCCCACCCCCATGGGGAGGGCCAGCAGGATGCCGATGCGCAGGGCGGACTCGGACACCTTCTGCCCGCCCAGAAGGTCCCGCCGGGCCCGGCAGGCGGACACCGCCGGCACGATGCAGGCCGTCAGGGGCACCATCAGGGAGAAGGGCAGGTTGTACACGGCCATGGACTTGCCATAGATGCCGTAGAGGTCCCGGGCGGTGTCCAGGGCGGCGGAGTCCGTCATGCCCTGGACGGTCTGGAACACGCTTTGGAGCTGGCTCATGACCAGCTTGTTGTCGATGAGGGTGACGATGGCGGTGGAGGCCGAGCCCAGGGTGATGGGGATGGCCAGCTTCAGCAGCCGGGCGAGGATGGTTTTGCTCCGGTCGGGCACGTCGCTGGAGCGGGTGGCATTCCTCCGCCGGGCCCGGAAATAGGCCACCAGCATATAGCCCAGGGCGAACACGCTGCCCGCGGACACGCCGATGATGGCGCCCACGGCGGCCATCTGCTCGCCGAAGTCGGCGGGCTGGAGGGCCAGACTGGCGATGAACATGGCCAGCCCCAGGCCCACCACCAGCTTGAAGAAGGCCTCGATGATCTGGGAGACCCCGGTGGGGACCATGTTGAAGTGGCCCTGGAAGTAGCCCCGCAGGGCGGACATGACGCACACCGCCAGCACCGAGGGGGAGAGGGCCATGATGCAGTAGACCGCCTTGGGGTTGCTCACCACCACCTCGGCCAGGGGGCCGGCCAGCACGGACATGCAGAAAAAGCTGATGAGTCCCATGGTGAGGAAGGCCATCAGGGCCACCCGGAAGGTCCTGCGCACCTGGTTCTCCCGGCCCAGGGCCCGGTCCTCGGAGATGGTCTTGGACAGGGCCACCGGCAGGCCGGCGGTGGAGATGGTGAGAAAGAAGTTGTAGATGTTATAGGCGCTGTTGAAGTCGGCGTAGGCGGCGTCGGTGAGGACGTTGCCCAGGGGGATCTTGTAGATCGCCCCGATGAGTTTCACGATGATGGAGCTGACCGCCAGCACAGCGGCGCCGCCGAAGAAGGTATTTTTTTTGCTGTTGGACAATGGGAACATTCCTTTCCGCGGGAGTGGCAGAAGCACTCCAGCCTGCCCGCGCGCCCGGAGGGCGCGGCGCGGGCAGGCTGCCGGAGATTGAGAGGGACAGGGGGCGGCCTCAGCCGAAGAGCAGGGGCATGGCGTAGTCGGCCACTTCCCGGCGGACCCGGTCCAGGTCGATGGTGAAAAACTCCCCGTTCTGGTATATGACGCGTCCCCGGGCCATATTCATCCGCACGTCCGCCCCGTGGGAGGCGTAGACCAGATTCTCCACCACATCGTGGCAGGGGATGTTGTTGGGGGCGGAGAAGTCCACCAGGATCAGGTCGGCCACACAGCCGGCCTTGATCTCCCCGGTGTTCCGGCCCAGGGCCCTGGCGCCGTTGACGGTGGCCATGTGCAGGGCGTCATAGGCGGTGAGGGCCATGGGGTCGCAGTTCGCTCCATTGTGGAGGATGGCGGCGATCTTCATGTCGGCGAAGAGATCGGTGCAGTTGTTGGAGGACACCCCGTCGGTGCCCAGGGCCACGTTGACCCCCACCTTCTTCATGGCGGGCACCGGGGCGATGCCGGAGCCCAGCTTCAGGTTGCTCATGGGGTTGTGGATGGCGGACACGCCGTGGTGCGCCAGGATGGCCCAGTCCTCCGGCGTGGTCCAAACGCAGTGGGCGGCAATGGCCCGCACGTCGAACAGGCCGTACTTCTCAAAGACCGCGGCGGGAGTCATGCCGTGGCGGCCGACGCAATCCTCGTGCTCCGAGCGGGTCTCGGACAGGTGGACGTGGAGCCCCAGGCCGTTGCGCTTGGCGAAGTCGGCGGTCCACTCCCACAGGGGGGCCTGGGAGGTGTACTCGCCGTGGATGGAGGCGTCGATGAGGATCTGCCCGTCCCCCCGGCCGTGCCAGGTGCGGAACAGCTCCTCCTGCACCACACAGTCGTGGACGGTCTTGGGGTCGAAGTCCCCGCCGAAGAAGAGCCCGCCGCAGGAGAGGTTGGCACTGATGCCGGAAGAGAGCACCCGCTGGGCCACCATGTCGGTGTGCATATACATGTCCGCGATGGTGGTGACGCCGGAGGCGATCATCTCCGCCAGGCCCAGGTCGGCGGCGGCCGAGATGGCCCGGTCGTCCCACTTGGTCTCGGCGGGGAAGATATACTGGTTCAGCCAGGTGTGGAGGTCGCAGCCCCCGCCGTAGCCCCGGAGCAGGGTCATGGGCACGTGGGTATGGGCATTGACGAACCCGGGCATGAGCACGTTGCCGCCCCCGTCGATCTCCCGGTCAAAGGTCCCGGCGGGGCGGGTGGTGCCCACCGAGCGGATGAGGGCGCCCTCCACCACCACGTAGGCGTTCCGGAGGACGGTGCGCGCCTCGTCCATCAGGACGGCGGTGCAGTTATAGATCAGTGTCGTCATGGGATCTCCCCCCTCTCCCGTCACATGCGCTTCAGACAGTCCAGCAGCAGGGAGGAGAACTTCTCGCTGGCGGCGTTGGCGGCCTCCATGACCTCCTCCCCGCTGAGGGGCTGGTCCAGGATGCCGGCGGCCATATTGGTCAGCAGGGTGAAGCCCAGCACCTGCATACCGCAGTGGCCGGCGGTGATGACCTCGGGCACGGTGGACATGCCCACCGCGTCGGCCCCCAGGGTGCGGAAGGCCCGGATCTCGGCGGGGGTCTCGAACTGGGGCCCGGGGAAGTAGCAGTACACGCCCTCCCGCAGGGGGATGTCCAGGGCCTGGGCGGCCTGGCGGGCGGCGTCGCACAGGGCGGGGGTGTAGAGGTGGGAGGAGTCGGGGAACCGGGGGCCGAACTCCTCCAGGTTCTCGCCCCGGAGGGGGGACTCCAGGAAGAGCTTCATGTGGTCGGTGATGAGCATCAGATCCCCGGCCTTCCAGGCGGTGTTGACGCAGCCGGCGGCGTTGGTGACCAACAGGGTGTCACAGCCCAGCAGGCGCAGCACCCGCACGGCGTAGGACACGTCCTCATAGGAGTAGCCCTCGTAGTGGTGCATCCGGCCCTGCATCACGGCCACCTTCTGGCCCGCCAGGGTGCCGAAGAGCAGCTGGCCCTTGTGGCCGGGGGCGGTGGAGACCTTGAAGTGGGGGATGTCGCGGTAGGAAACGGCCACGGGGTTCTCCACCCGGTCGCCCAGGAAGCCCAGGCCGGAGCCCAGGATCATGGCCACCCGGGGCTGGAAGTCCCCGATGCGGGAGCGGATAAAGTCGGCACTCTCCTGGTATTGGGCAAACGTGTACGGCATATGCTTGTCCTCCTTGTTTTTATATCGCTGCCGGGGGGCGCCGCGGCGCCCCCCGGCGGGTGGGTGTGTTCAGAGCGGACGGCCGCAGCTCTTGCAGAACTTGTCGTCCCGCCCGCACATGGTGCCGCAGCCGGGGCACTCCCGGCACTTCTTGAGCACGGCGATCTGCTCCTTGCAGGCGGCGATGGACTGGTGCTTCCCGTCGATCTGGGAGAGCAGCTCCTCCACCCGGTCGCCCTGGGGGTCCTTGCCCTGGTGGGCGGCGTAGACCAGGCTGCCGATCTCCCGTAGCAGGCCGTTGATGTCGGTCTTGAGGTCAAAGATCTTCATGTTCAGCTTGGCCACGTCCACCATCTGCCCGGCGCACTTGCCGGCGTAGCGGGCGGTGACTCCGGCGGCCTGGCCCATGGTGGCGGCGGTGTTCCGCACCCGGTCCAGCAGCTCCTTCACCCGTTCGTCCATAAAAAGCCCTCCTTTTCTGGAGCATTCTATGCGCTCAGTCAGGGGTATTCTACACCAGACAGAGAGAAAATGCAACGAAAAAGGAGGCCGAGCCGTATTTCGCCCAAGTGCGAGCACTTGGGCGAGTAAGTTGCGGCCCGCTGCAGCGCACAGGCGGCTCCGCGTGAGAGAGCCGCCTGCACGTTCGCGGGCCGAGAAGGGTTTTTGGAACCGCACACAAGGTGAATTGCCCCGCAGGGGCAAGAGAAGGCCCTCTGGAGGGTGTCGCGGCCAAAAACGGATTTGGATTTTTTCGCGCCTGCGGGCGCGAACTCTGCGAGGCTTTTGGACAGGAAGAGAGCCCGGCATCACCCGGCGGTGCAGACCTCCACGCCCAGGGCGGCGGCGATGTTTTCCTCGGTGAGGCTCCAGTAAACGGGCTCCAGCGGCTGGGCATCCCCCATGGTCTCCTCCCACCAGGCCTGGTACTCCGTCACGTCCATGGCCCGGGCCACCCCGTCCTCCCCGGAGGGGGTGACGTAGTACACCGTGCCGGTGCCGCTTGTGTCCACCCCGTCGGGCCACTGGTCGGCCAGACCGGCGCTCTCCAGGGTCTCCCGGTCGGCGGAGTACACCGCAGCTACGGGGCGGTAGGCGCCCTCCTCCCAGAGGTAGAGGACATAGGGCCACAGCTCGCCCCAGCTCTGGTTGTGGGAGGCGCGGGCCATCACGGCCCCGTTATCGTAGAGGCTAAAGGAGGGAAACTCCTCCAGGCGGATGGTGACAGGGGTGCCGGAACCGGTATAGGCGGGGTCAAAGGAGAGAATGTAGCCCCGCTGGCCCGCGGTGTAGCTGGTGGTGTAGAGGAGGATGAGCTCCGCCGTCCCGTCGCCGTCCAGGTCCTGGACGGCAAACTGGTTGAAGGCCATGGCGGAGAGGGGGTCGTCCGAGAGGCTTTCGGCCTGGGTGCCGTCGGGCAGGTAACCGCCGTAGAGCAGGCTGCGCAGGACGGTGGCGTAGGCGCGGGCGGCGTCGGTGTACTCCCCGGCGGGGGGATTGACCGTGGCGGGGTTCCCATCCTCACCCGCCAGGGCCTCCGGCGGCACCACGGGGGTCAGCTTGGAGAGGGCGAAGCAGTTTGCAAACTCCTCCAGGTCGGCGCGGGTCAGGCCGCTGTCCGCGCCCTCCAGCACCGTGACAAAGACGAAGCAGTCCTCCAGGTCGGCCAGGACCAGGGACCGCCCCGTCCCTAGGGCCAGATGGACCGGCAGGCCCTCGGCGGTCTTATAGTCCCACTCCTGGTAGTCGGCGGGGTCGATGGAGAGCTGGGCGTGGTGGAGGCTCCCCCGCACCGACCGCTGGAGCTGGAAACCCAGGGGGCCGAAAGAGGAGAGCAGGGCCTGGCCGGAGTCCACGTGGAAGGTGCCGTCCTCGTACATA
>DVHW01000022.1 GCA_018711785.1 Candidatus Galloscillospira excrementavium | reverse complement strand
GTCCATGGCGTAGTAGCGGCCCATCACGGTAGCGATGGTGCCCACACCCAGCTCGGCGCACTTGGCGGCCAGGGCGGCCACGTAGTCCCTGCCCGAGGCGGGGGGCACGTCCCGCCCGTCCAGGAAGCAGTGGACAAAGACCCGGCTCAGCCCCCGCTTCTTGGCCATCTCCAGCAGGGCGTAGAGGTGGGTGATGTGGCTGTGGACGCCGCCGTCGGACAGAAGGCCCATCAGGTGGAGGGCAGAGCCCTTCTCCTTACAGGCGTCCATGGCCGCGGCGTAGGCCTCGTTCTGGAAGAAGTCCCCGTCGGTGATGGCCTTGGAGATGCGGGGCAGGTCCTGGAACACCACCCGGCCGGCGCCGATGTTGGTGTGGCCCACCTCGCTGTTGCCCATCTGTCCCTCGGGCAGGCCCACCGCCAGACCGGAGGCCTCCAGCTGGCAGCCGGGGTTCTCGGCAAAAAGTTTGTTCAGGTTGGGCGTCCGGGCATTGGCGATGGCATTGCCCATGGTCTCCTTCCGGAGGCCGAATCCGTCCATAATGATAAGGGTCGTGGGAGTTTTACTCATAAAGAACCTCGAATCTAATCAATTCTGTGGATTAGTCTGTTTTGCTCAGCCGGGAGCAAGCGTTCACGCCGACTGCGGCGTGGGAGGGGGTGACAGCGGCCCATATTGGCGCGTCGGGGTCGTCGCGCCCCACGGAGGGCAAGGGCTTCAACTCACCTCAAATGCCAAGGTCAGCGCGGAGCGCGTGCCAGAAGGAAGCGGTATCGGCTGAACGATTCGACACGCACAGGGTAATGTGAGGCGCGTGGTAGAGGGGAACGACGCCAAAGCGGTACCGCCGCGCAGGAGCGCCCTTTCTTTTTCCACCGTGCACGGCGCTGTTTCTTTCGGCAAGGCAAAGGGGCCCCCGCAAAGCCCTCTGGCTTTGTGGGGAGAGGAGGAGCAGCGAATGAACGAAGTCTGCCGCTCGCGGCAGATCAAGCGACATGGAGCTTGCGACGACGACACAGCGGGGTGCAAGCGTGCCCCGTCCGCCGCAGCGGGCGTGACCCTCTCCTCCTGTGACACGGGAGGAAACATGTCCTTACTCCTGGTTCGCCGCGTTGATGATCTGCACGAAGCTCTCCGGCTTCAGGCTCGCCCCGCCGATCAGCCCGCCGTCCTCGTCGTCGCAAAGTCCGCTCCGCTCACAACGCCCTGGCGGGCATTTCTCGCTGCGCTCCCTTGCTCCTCCTCTCCCATCGAAACCCGTAATACGGGTTCCGATGGGGTCCCGATTTCGACGTGGCCGGCGGTTTACTCCTGGTTCGCCGCGTTGATGATCTGCACAAAGCTGGCCGGCTTCAGGCTCGCCCCGCCGATCAGCCCGCCGTCCACGTCGGGCTGGGCGAGCAGCTCCTCGGCGTTGTCGGCGTTCATGGATCCGCCGTACTGGATGGTGACGGCCCGGGCCACCCGGGCGCCGTACAGCTTGCGGATGACGGCGCGGATGCCCTCGCAGACCTCGCCGGCCTGCTGGGCGGTGGCAGTGCGGCCGGTGCCGATGGCCCAGATGGGCTCATAGGCGATGACCACATGACGCATCTTGTCGGCGGGCACGCCGGACAGGGCGGCCTTCACCTGGTAGGTGATGAGCTCCATGGTCACCCCCAGCTCCCGCTGCTCCAGGCTCTCGCCCACGCAGACGATGGGATAGAGCCCGGCCTCCAGGGCGGCGTGGACCTTCTTGTTGACCGTGATGTCGGTCTCGTTGTAGTACTGGCGGCGCTCGGAGTGGCCGATGATGACGTACTTCACGCCGGCCTCCTTGAGCATCTCTGCGGTGACCTCGCCGGTGTAGGCGCCGTGGGACTCGTAGTGGCAGTTCTCCGCGCCGATGGAGATGCGGCAGTCCTTGAACAGGCGGACGGCAGAGGGGATGTTCACAAAGGGCACGCAGAGCACCACCTCGCACCACTTGGGCCGGCCGATGAGGGGCTTGATCTCCTCGGCAAAGGCCCGGGTCTCGGAGATGGTCTTGTTCATCTTCCAGTTTCCGGCAATAATGGTTTTTCTGTAACGGCGGTTCATAGCGAACAATCCTTTCGACTTTTGAACTTGATAGTTGAAAAATTGAGAATTCCCATCTGTACGCCCGGCTTCGTGAATTGCCACCCGGGTCAATTCCGGGAAATTACCAATTATCCATTATCCATTGTCAATTCTCAATTACTTATCTAGCAGACAGGCCACGCCGGGCGGCGGCGCAAGCTCCATATCCCTCACTTCGCTGCGGCTCCTTTTCCCCGCGAAACCCGCTCCGCTGGGCTTTCGCGGGGACCCCGGAGCTGCCCGGCCGACAGTTGTCACGCTACGGGTTGGGCGCATGGCCGGGTCTCTAAGTCCGAACTCCGCGAAAAATGCCGCCAGTGTGCGCACTGGCCTGTTTTTTCGTTTCCGTTCTGCCTTAGCTCCCCTATGCGCCTACCCTCCGCGCTTCTCACTTATCCAACAGGCAGGCGACGCCGGGCAGCTCCTTGCCCTCCATGAACTCCAGGGAGGCGCCGCCGCCGGTGGAGATGTGGGTCATCTTGTCGGCATAGCCCAGCTGCTGCACCGCCGCGGCGCTGTCGCCGCCGCCGATGATGGTGATGGCGCTGGTCTCGCTGAGGGCCTTGGCCACCGCCTCGGTGCCCTTGGCAAAGGCGGGGAACTCAAACACGCCCATGGGGCCGTTCCAGATGACGGTGCCCGCGTCCTTCACCGCGTCGCAGTAGAGCTTCACGGTCTCGGGCCCGATGTCCAGGCCCTGCCAGCCGTCGGGGATCTCCCCGGCCTTGACCACCTGGGTCTTGGCGTCGGGGGCGAAGGCGTCGGCGCAGACGGTGTCCACCGGCAGCAGCAGCTTCACGCCCTTCTCCTTCGCCTTCTCCACCATCTCGTTGGCGTAGCTCTCCCAGTCGGCCTCCAGCAGGCTGTCGCCCACCTTGCCGCCCTGGGCGGCGGAGAAGGTGTAGGCCATGCCGCCGCCGATGATGATGGTGTCGGCGATGTTCAGCAGGTTGTTGATGACGCCGATCTTGCTGGACACCTTGCTGCCGCCCAGGATGGCCACCAGGGGGCGC
>DVHW01000193.1 GCA_018711785.1 Candidatus Galloscillospira excrementavium | reverse complement strand
CGTCCCTATGCCGTGGTCCTCTTTGACGAGATCGAAAAGGCCCACCCTGACGTGTGGGGCATCCTCCTCCAGATCATGGAGGACGGCGTCCTCACCGACGCCCTGGGCCGGAAAGCCGACTTCCGCAACACGGTGGTGGTGCTCACCTCCAATGTGGGCGCCGAGCGCATCACCTCCAAGGGGGGGCGGCTGGGCTTCTCCCCCGGCGGGACCGCCCACGGGGAGACCCGCTCCCCGGAGGAGCTGCGGGAGGCGGTGACCGCCGATCTGAAACGGGTGTTCAAGCCGGAGTTCCTCAACCGGCTGGACGAGACCATCGTCTTCCGCCAGCTGGAGCGGGAGGAGATCCGCCGCATCGCCCGGCGGATGCTGGACGCCGTGGGGGAGCGCCTGGCCGCCCAGGGGGTCGCCCTCCGGGTGACCGGCGAGGCCGTGGACGCCCTGGCCGGGCAGGGCTTTGACCCGGACTACGGCGCCCGCCCCCTCCGCCGGGCCATCCGGGCCGGGGTGGAGGACCCCGCCGCCGAGCTTCTCCTCTCCGGCGCCCTCGCCCGGGGCGGGACGGCGCTGGTGGAGGTGCGGGACGGCGCCCCCGCCCTCCGTGCCCTGCCGCCCGCCCCCGCTCTTCCCCAGACGCCCGGGCCGTGCGGCCCCCATCCATCCACAAAAGAAGGAGATGTTCCAACGTGAAACGCACCCTTGCCCTGTTGCTGTCCCTTCTGGCCCTCGCCGCCCCCCTGTCCGGCTGTACCTCCGGCGGCGGGACCGCCTCCCTCACGGCGGAAGAGCGCACCCAGCTCTACCGCACCGCCATCGAGGAGGCGAGAAGCGCCGAGGACAACGAGTACCGGCCCATCGACACCGAGATCGGCCCCTCCAATGAGTATATTCTGGGGCTGCTGGGCCTGGCGGAGGAGGACATGAGCGCCTTTGCCGTTTCGGTCTCGGCCATGAACGTCCAGGCCTACGGCGTGGCCGCCATCTACCCCGCCGAGGGCCGCGCCGACGCGGTGCTGGAGGGTCTGGAGGGCTTTGTGGCCCAGCAGAGGCAGAATTTTCAGAACTACCTGGCCGACCAGTACGACATCGCCAACAGCGCCCGCCTGGAAACTCTGGAGGACGGCACCGTGCTCCTGGTCATGTGCGAGGGGCAGGACGGCGTCTTTGACGCCATCCGGGACCGCATCGAGGCGGCGTAGCCGATCAAGGGCCCTGGAGACACAGCTGTGTCCCCAGGGCCTTTTTCCTGCCCTAACCGCCCCGTCTTTGAATTCCAATGAGAAACAGGAATCTGAGGCTCTCTCCCTGGGCACCGCCGCCGCGGGCGACCACACCGGGTCCATACGCATTCCATTTTGGGCGTGACATTTCCAAAAAGTATGTTATAATATTAACAAACAATCATCCCTCCCGTTCGCGTTCCCTACGGTCCCGCCGCCCCATTGTCGGCATCAAGTGCTGCGGCGCCTCACCGTATGCCGCGGGGGAGAGCTGCACTGCAACGGAGACTTATCTTCGAGCGCATCGAAAGGTTTGACGGGCCTGTCCGTCCACGTTCCGTCCCATCGGAACGAATACAGCGCGCTATTTTGAAGGAGGAAATTCATATGAGCTGGCAAACCCATTACGCAGAGCACACCATGCCCGTCGAGGAGGCCATCAAGCGCATCCACTCCGGCGACCGGGTGGTGACCGGCCACGCCTGCGGCGAGCCCACCTACATTCTGGACGCCATGGTGGCCCATGCCGACGACTATGAGAACGTGGAGATCGTCCACATGGTGCCCATGGGCAAGTCCCCTTACTGCGCCCCGGGCATGGAGAAGCACTTCCGTCACAACGGCCTCTTCCTGGGCGGCAGCACCCGGGCCGCCGTGGCCGAGGGCCGGGCAGACTATACCCCCACCTTCTTCTTTGAGGCCCCCCGCCTCTTCTCCACCACCCTGCCGGTGGATGTGGCCGTCGTCCAGGTCTCCCTCCCCGATGAGGAGGGCAACTTCTCCCTGGGCATCTCCATCGACTACACCTACGAGGCGGTGATGCAGGCCAAGACCGTCATTGCCCAGGTCAACCCCCAGATGCCCTACATCTACGGCAAGACCACCATCCCGGCGGAGAAGATCGACTGCTTCGTCCTCCACGACGCCCCCCTCATCGAGCTGGCGTCCCCCAAGATCGGACCGGTGGAGGAGGCCATCGGCGCCAACGTGGCCAGCCTGGTCCATGACGGGGACACCCTCCAGCTGGGCATCGGCGCCATCCCCGACGCGGTGCTCAAGTTCCTCACCGACAAAAAAGATCTTGGCATCCACTCCGAGATGTTCTCCGACGGTGTGGTGGACCTAGCCGAGGCCGGGGTCATCACCAACGCCAAGAAGAGCCTCCACCCGGGCAAATACGTGGTCACCTTCCTGATGGGCACCCGCCGGCTGTACGACTTTGTGGACAAGAATCCCGATGTATACATGGCCCCGGTAGACTACGTAAACAACCCCTTCGTTGTCGCCCAGAACGACAACCTGGTGTCCATCAACGCCTGCGTGCAGATCGACCTGATGGGCCAGGTGGCCTCGGAGAGCATCGGCTACAAGCAGATCTCCGGCACCGGCGGCCAGGTGGACTTCATCCGCGGCGCCTCCATGAGCAGAGGCGGCCGCTCCATCCTGGCCTTCCCCTCCACCACCAAGGGCACCATCTCCAAGATCGTCCCCCTGCTGGACGAGGGGGCCGCTGTCACCACCAGCCGCAACGACGTGGACTATGTTGTCACCGAGTACGGCATCGCCCATCTGAAGGGCCACACTCTCCGCCAGCGGGCCCGGGCTCTCATCGCCATCGCCCACCCCGATTTCCGGCCCCAGCTCCAGGAGGAGTACGAGCGCCGGTTCCACGAGAAATTCTAAGGTCTTCGCCCAAGTGCGAGCACTTGGGCGAGAAGGTTGCGGCCCGCGGCAGCGTGCGCCGCGAACTCTGTGAGACTTCTTAACAACCGGGAAGCCCGCCGGAACGGCGGGCTTCCCGGTTGTCTG
>DVHW01000192.1 GCA_018711785.1 Candidatus Galloscillospira excrementavium | reverse complement strand
CGCTGCTCTGTCCACAGGATTGGAGGATAGAATGAAAAGAAGTGACTGTCTCTTGCGAGTATTATGTTACCAAGGGATTGTTACAAATGTAAGCGCAAATCATTACAAAAGAATTAAATCTCGGCGCGGGATCTATCGAAGCCCCTCGAAAAATTCCCGCAGCACCCCGGCGCACGCCTCCGCCAGCAGCCCGCCGTAGAGCCGGGGGCGGTGGTTGAACCGCTCCTCGAACAGGTTGAGCACCGACCCGCAGGCCCCCGCCTTCTCGTCCTTTGCCCCGTAGCGCACGGCGGAGAGCCGGGCGTTGATGATGGCCCCGGCGCACATGGGGCAGGGCTCCAGGGTGACATAGAGGGTGCAGCCCGCCAGCCGCCAGGAGCCCAGGTGGGCGCAGGCGTCCCGGATGGCCTCCACCTCGGCGTGGGCGGTGGCGTCCCCCCGCTCCTCCCGCCGGTTGCGGCCCCGGCCCACGATCCGCCCGTCCGGCCCGGCGATGACGCAGCCCACCGGCACGTCCCCCGTATCCAACGCCTCCCGGGCCAGGGCCAGGGCCTGGCGCATATACTCCTCGTGTTCCATGGTCTCCCTCCGGTGCCCCGGTCCCCGCGCAGGGCGGGGGACCGGTGTCTCCCCTCTATTTTATTCGGTTTTCGAATGGCGCGCAAGCCTCTTGCATAAATTCCAGATATGTGCTATCGTATCTCTACTTTTATGTTGCGCAGGGACGGTGGTCTTGATGCTCGAGATCCTGCTCATCGCGGTGAGCCTGGCCCTGGACGCCTTCGCCGTGTCGGTGTCCAGCGGCATCGCTATCCGGGGCTTCGGGTGGCGGCAGGCGGTGAAGATGGGCTGCTACTTCGGCGCCTTCCAGTTCGCCATGCCCCTCATCGGCTGGCTGCTGGGCAGCAGCGTCAGCGGCTATATCCAGGCCTTTGACCACTGGGTGGCCTTTGGCCTGCTGGCCTTCATCGGGGGTCGAATGGCGGTGGGGGCCCTGCGCAAGTCCCCGGACGGGGAGGAGGAGGCCCCCACCGAGCTCACCGCCCGGCGGCTCACCGTCCTGGCGGTGGCCACCAGCATCGACGCCCTGGCCGTGGGGGTGTCCCTGGCCTTCATGGGGCTGGACCTGCTCCCCGGCGGCAGCGAGTGGGCCAACGTGCTCCTGGCGGCGGCCATCATCGGCGTGGTGGCCTTCACCCTGTCGGTGGTGGGAGGCATGGTGGGCAAGCGCCTGGGCGGTCTCTTCCAGAAGCGGGCCGAGCTGGTGGGAGGCGTGGTCCTCATCGCTATCGGGGTGAAGATCCTGGTAGAGCACCTGGGCGGCGCGGCGTGATACATAGACGCGGACTTTCCGGCGCAACCGGGCCCGGGGCGATTGCCCCGGGCCTGTTTTTCTGGTACAATGGCGGAAAAGACACCGGGAAGGGGGGGAGCGGCGTGGACATCTGGGACAAGAGCGGGGCGGCCCGGGGGAGCCTGTGGGAGGCCCTGGCCCTCCCGCCGGAAGAGACCGGCTCCCTCACCCTGGTGGGGGGCGGCGGCAAGACCAGTCTGATGCTCGCCCTGGCCCATGAGGCGGCGGCGGGGGGGCTGCGGGTGGTGGTGACCACCACCACCCACATCCGGGCCGTGGAGCGCCTCCCCCTGGCCGGGGATTTGGAGGAGCTGGCCCAACTGCTGGAGGTGTCCCCGGTGGTGACCTACGGCGTCCACTGGCGGGACGGGAAGCTCTCCCCCGCCGGGGGACTGGAGGGCTGCCTGGACCTGGCCGACGTGGTGCTCATCGAGGGGGACGGGGCCCGGAACCTGCCCCTGAAGGCCCCGGCGGCCCACGAGCCGGTGATCCCCGCCTGGACCGGGGCGGTGCTGGCGGTGGCCGGGCTGGACGCGGTGGGAGAGCCCATCGGGGCGGTGTGCCACCGGGTGGAGCGGGTCTGCGCCCTGCTGGGCAAGCCCCCGGAGGCGCTGGTGACCCCGGCGGACCTGGCCGCCCTGCTGACCCATCCCGCCGGCGGGCGGAAGGGGGTGCCCCCCGGGGCGGCCTTCCGCCTGGCCTTCAACAAGGCGGACACGCCGGCGCGGCGCGCGGCCGCCCTGGAGGCGGCGGCCCTGGCCGGGGAGGGGTGCATCATGACCCGATTTGACGAGGAGGAGCGTGGCGGAACATGCTGGTTTTGATCAAGGGGGCCGGGGACCTGGCCACCGGCACCGCGGTGCGGCTGCACCGGGCGGGATTCCGGGTGGTGATGACCGACCTGGAGCAGCCCACCGCCGTGCGGCGGACGGTGGCCTTCTGCCAGTGCATGTACGACGGCACGGCGGCGGTGGAGGGCATCACCGCCCGGCGGTGCGGCTCTGCCGGGGAGGCGGAGGCGGCCCTGGCGCGGGGAGAGGTGCCGGTGCTCCCCGACCCCCGGGCCCATATTCTGACCCAGCTGCCCTTTGACGCTTTGGTGGACGCCATCCTGGCCAAGCGGAACCTGGGTACCGTCCTCACCGACGCGCCGGTGGTGCTGGCCCTGGGCCCCGGCTTTACCGCCGGGGTGGACTGCCATGGGGTGGTGGAGACCCAGCGGGGCCACGACCTGGGCCGGCTCCTCACCGCCGGCTCGGCGGCCCCCAATACCGGCGTGCCGGGGAACATCGGCGGGTACACCGTGGAGCGCATCATCCGTGCCGGGGCGGACGGGCCCTTTGAGCCGGCGGCCGCCATCGGCCAGGTGGTGAAGAAGGGGGACATCGTGGCCCGGGTGGCCGGGGTGCCCACCTATGCCCGGCTGGACGGCGTGGTCCGGGGGATGCTCCCCGCCGGGCTGATGGTCACGGAGGGCATGAAGGCGGGGGACATTGACCCCCGGTGTGAGGTGCGGCACTGCTTCACCGTGTCGGACAAGGCCCGGGCCATCGGCGGCGGCGTGCTGGAGGGCCTGCTCTATTTCGGAAGGAGGACGGGGAGATGGAACGGCTGATCCTCTGCGGCGGGGGCCACGTGTCCCTGGCCCTGGCCCAGATCGGGGCCCTGCTGGACTTTGAGGTGGTGGTGCTGGACGACCGCTCGGAGTTCGCCAGCCGGGAGCGGTTTCCCATGGCCAGGGAGATCTACTGTATGCCCTTTGACCGGGGGCTGGAGGCGGCGGGGCACACGGAGCGGGACTTCTTCGCTATCCTCACCCGGGGCCACGCCTACGACAAGGAGTGCCTGGCGCGGATACTCCGGGGGCCCTGGGCCTATGTGGGCATGATCGGCAGCCGGGCCAAGGTGGCGGCGGTGATGGCCGCCCTGGAGGCCGAGGGCTTCTCCCAAGAGGAGCTCTCCCGGGTCCACAGCCCCATCGGCCTGAAGCTGGGGGGCCAGACCCCGGCGGAGATCGCGGTGTCCATCGCCGCCGAGCTGGTGGCCGAACGGGCCCGGCTGGGCGCCGAGCCGGCGCCGCCCCCGGCCGAGCGGGGGGTGCTGCTCACCATCACGAAGAAGAGCGGCTCCGCCCCCCGGGGTCCTGGGGCCTGGATGCTGGTGCGGCCAGACGGCACCGCGGCGGGCACCATCGGCGGCGGCGCGGTGGAGCACCAGGCCAAGCTGGACGCCCTGGCGCTGTGGAATACCGGAGGGGGGGAGCGGTGGCGGACCTACGACCTCTCGCCCACCGCCGCCGCCCTGGGCATGGTCTGCGGCGGGAAGATCGAGGTGGAATTTGAGGTGCGGCGGTAGCAGCCCGGCCTGCGCTTGAAACGAATACGCCGAAGGCCCGGCGGAGCGTGTGCTCCGCC
>DVHW01000191.1 GCA_018711785.1 Candidatus Galloscillospira excrementavium | reverse complement strand
CGGCCGGCGCCCTCCAGTGGGCGGTGACCGAGATGATGAAGCGCTACCGCGCCTTCTCCGAGGTGGGGGTGCGGGACCTGGCCAGCTACAACGCCCACGCCGTCAAGACCGAGGGTATGTCCAAGATGCCGCAGATCGTCATCGTCATCGACGAGCTGGCCGACCTGATGCTGGTGGCCGCCAAGGAGGTGGAGGAGTCCATCTGCCGGGTGGCCCAGATGGGCCGCGCCGCGGGAATGCACCTGGTCATCGCCACCCAGCGGCCCTCCGCCGACGTCATCACCGGCCTGATGAAGGCCAACATCCCCTCCCGCATCGCCTTCGCCGTGGCCTCCAGCCTGGAGTCCCGCATCATCCTGGACACCACCGGCGCGGAGAAGCTGGTGGGTAAGGGGGACATGCTCTACTTCCCCCTGGGCACCGGCAAGCCCCAGCGGGTCCAGGGCTGCCTCATCAGCGACGAGGAGGTGGCCGCGGTGGTGGACTTCATCAAGAAGCAGGGCCACGGCGCCGAGTACGACGAGGCCATCATCCACGAGATCGAGCAGCACGCCGCCGAGAAGGACAAGCAGAGCAAGGGCGTGGGCGGTGCCGCCCCGGAGGAGGCGGGGGACGACTACGACGAGCTCCTCCCCTCGGCCATCGAGGTGGTGGTGGAGACCGGCATGGCCTCGGTCTCCATGCTCCAGCGGCGGCTCAAGCTGGGCTACTCCAGGGCCGCCCGGCTGGTGGACCAGATGGAGGAGAAGGGCGTGGTGGGCCCCTTCGAGGGCTCCAAGCCCCGCCAGGTCCTCATCACCAAGGAGCAGTGGCAGGAGATGCAGTTTAAGCAGAACCTGGTGGACACGGCCCCCGACGCGGCCATGCCGCCCCTCTCCGAGGCGGTGCCCGACGAGCTGGAGTACGAGGAGGACGCCATCCCCCAGAGCCGGGACCTGCCGCCCTTCTGAATGGGATAACGTCAAAACGCCTGGACAGAGATAGCTGTCCAGGCGTTTTGCTTTACAGAACCAGCGTGCCGTTCTCGTCCTCCAGCAGCAGGAGGATACGCTCCTCCTCTCCGGTCTGGGCGTTGACGTAGACCAGGTAGTGCCGCCCGTCGGGGCTCTCGCACTTGAACTCGTGGCAGAGGACCTCGTACTCTCCGCCGGTGGGGATAAGGGTCAGGGCGGTGGAGAGGACGGTCAGGTCGGGGGAGACCTCCGCCTGGGCCTCCTCCAGGGACACGGCCGGGGCGGCCAGGTCCCGCAGGGTGTGGTTCATCAGATACCCCGCCGCCTCAAAGCCCACGATGCGGCCGTTGTCCAGGGCCACCTCCACCTTGATGAGGTCGGGGTAGCACAGCACGCCCTCCTGCACGGCGGCGAAGTTCACCGTGAGGGTGCCCGCCTGCTGGATATAGTAGGTGGGCGCCAGGTCGGTATAGCCCTTCTGGGCCAGAAAGTCCTGGGCCGCCTGGGCGCCCTCCTCCTGGGAGAGGGCTGCCTCCCCCACGGCCCGGGAGTTCATCAGCTCCACCACCAGCCCGCCGGCGCGGGTGACCTCCACATAGAGCTCCCCGCCGTCCACCAGGGCGGAGAAGCCGTAGGTGGGCAGCTGCCCCTCGCCGGTGGAGGCCAGGGTGAACAGGTCGCTCTTGAGCCCCAGGAAGTCGGCGGCGGCCTGGCGGGATTCCTCCTCGGTGACCTGGCCCCGGCCCTCCAGCTGTTTGGGAGAGCGGTCCGTGAGGTGTTCGGAGAAGGGCCCGTCGTAGATGAGGGTGGGCACCTCGGGGAAGTCGGCCTCGATGGTCTGGAAGGAGCCGCCGGCGAGCTCCTGCCCCTCCTCGGTGGCGGCGGAGAGCCGGGCCTGGACGACCTCCAGGTCCTCCAGGCGGACGGTGCCGCTGTACAGTTCCTCCTGGAGGGAGAGGAGCAGACCGGAGAGGGCGGAGGCGCTCTCCGAGAGGCCCCGTAGGGTCTCTCGCTCGGTGTCGCTGTATCCGCCGTTCACCGCGGCGCTGCGGGAGAGGGCCATGGCGTAATCCCCCACCTTGGCCACGAAGGAGGCGGTCTGCTCCAGCTCCACATTGCCGTAGGGCAGCTCGCCAATGGCCATCTGGGCCGACATGGCCTTGCCGAAAATCTCGGTGCACAGGGAGGAGATGAGGGCGGGGGAGGTGGCGTACACCCCCTTCTGAAGGGCGGTGTCCAGCTCGCTCACCGCCGTGGTCAGCTCGGAGAAGGCGTGCTCATAGCCGTTCTGGAGCAGCTGCCGGTAGCCCTCCGCCCGGCGGTGGCCCTGGAGGGCGAACCCGGCGGTGACGGCGAAGGCGGCGGCCAGAAAACTGATGACAAGGACTTTAGCCTTACGGCTCCATCTGCTCAATTCCATCAAAAACGGGCCCCCTTTGAGACTTAGCTTGTCCCAAAGAAGGCCCGTTTTTGTATCCAATTTTTGAAAAACAGAGGTCAGGCGGCCCCGCCCAGCTGCTCGATGCCCTTGCGGATGCGGCGCAGGGACTCCTCCCGGCCCAGGATGTGGCACAGCTCCACCGCGCCGCCGGGGGTGACCGCCTTGCCGCTGAGGGCGGTGCGCACCGGCCAGAGGATGCGGCCGTTCTTCAGCTCCAGGGAGGCGGCGAGGCCCAGAAGGGCGTCGTGGATGGCGTCATAGGTCCACTCGCCCAGTCCCTCCAGCACCGGGAGGACGGCCCGGAGGGCCTCCAGGGAGTTTTCCTCGTTGGTCTTCATCTTCTTGTGGCAGTAGAGCTCGTTGGAGTACTCCGGCAGCGCGTCGAAGAAGTCCACCTGGGGGGCGATGTCCAGCAGGGTGTCGCACCGGGGCTGGACCAGGGGGGCCACCAGCTTCAGGTCCACCTGGGGGGCGTGGATGGCCTGGCGCAGATAGGGCTCGGCCACGGCGAAAAACTCCTCCGGGGAGAGGGCGCGGAGGTAGTGGGCGTTGAAGTACTTGAGCTTCTCCAAATCGAAGATGGCGGGGGACTTGGAGATGCCGTGGATGTCAAAGCTGTGGGAGAGCTCCTCCAGGGTGAAGAACTCCCGCTCGGACTCCTCCCCCCGGGGGGACCAGCCCAGCAGGGCCACATAGTTGACCACCGCCTCGTCCAGGTAGCCCATGGCCACCAGGTCCTCATAGGAGGGGTCCCCGTGGCGCTTGGACATCTTGTTGTGGGCGTCCCGCATGACGGGGGAGCAGTGGATATAGGTGGGCACGGCCCAGCCAAAGGCCTGGTAGAGCAGGTCGTACTTAGGGGCGGAGGAGAGGTACTCGCTGCCCCGGACCACGTGGGTGATGCCCATGAGGTGGTCGTCCACCACGTTGGCGAAGTTGTAGGTGGGCAGGCCGTCCGACTTGATGAGCACCTGGTCGTCCAG
>DVHW01000190.1 GCA_018711785.1 Candidatus Galloscillospira excrementavium | reverse complement strand
CGAGATAGTGTGCCATCCGGGGCGGGGCCACCAGGTAGTCCAGGGCCAGGGAGGGGTTGTTCCGCACCTCCGGGTCATGCCAGGAGGAACCGGTGAGCTGGTGGCCGGGGGCGTCCCATTTCCGCCGGGCGTTGACCTCCCGCACCCGCTGGACCACCTCGAACAGCCGGGCCCGGCCAGAGATGCCGTAGGCCTTCAGGGAGGGGGAGACCGCGAGGCAAATGGTCTTGTCCGTCCGCCGCTGGTCTGCCACCACCAGGTTGGTGGTCATGGGGTCCAGGCCCCGCTCCACGCACTCCACGCTGGCGTAAAAGCTCTTCAGGTCACAGCAGAGGTAGGTCCGCTCCTCCATGTCCCGCTCCCTCCCTTCCTGAGTAGTATCGCATGGCAGGCGCCCGATTATTTGTCCCATCCCAACACGGCGTCCAGCTCCGCCTCCGACGCCTCCGGGAAGCTTCTCCGCACCTGCGCGTAGACCAGGGCCTTTGATTCCGCCGGGTCTGTGGAGTAGGCGGAGGCGACATGGTCGTAGCCCCACAGGGCCTCCGGCGTGGTGTAGACCGAGATGGGCCAGCCGTAGGCAAAGCCCTTCTGGTTGATCCGCTGGCGGAAGTCCCGGATGAGCAGGTAGCCACCCATCTGGAGGTCTGTGACCGTGCCCTCGAAGTTCTTCTCGCCGCCCTTGCCAAACCCGGCCCGGCGCTTGAGCTCAGAGGAGAACCACTCGTCCCGCTCCGAGAATCGGTCCATGATCCGCTTCTGGCGCACAGGGGCCAGCTGGTCCTCCCAGCGGCTGTCAAAGTCATAGCCATCCCGCCGCCAGTTGACGAAGTGGGGGAACCAGGCTTTTGAGAGAAAACCGGCCTTTTTGCCGAAGAACTTGCCGTAGGCCACCTTGCCGCTGCGGGCGATGAGGGCCCGCCACTCCCAGGGGTCCTGTTCCTCGTCCCCCGTCCACCAGGCCAGGTCGGCCGTGTTCTCCTCTACGGAGAAGCCGTCCACCTCGTTTTTGAACAGGGGTAGGAGGCCCAGCTCGTCGATCCAGCCGATGAGCTCCTCCCAGCTCTGAATGCGGGCCGGGTCGTCCCAGTCCAGCCCACGCATGATCCACTCGCCGTTCTCGATCGCCATAGAGAGCCCTCCCCGGAGTGTTGTTGCTCTGATTATAGCACATCCGTTCGATGATTTCCACTGTGACGGGTCTCTTTTGTGAAAGGGGCGGTGCTGCGGCTGTCCTTTTCTTTCCGGCACTTTTTCAAGTATCGATACAATTTGTTTTCGGGAACAGAAAGTAGATTTTGGTTTTCACAGAGGTCAACGTTTACGTTTCTATGTGGCATAGGGCGCCTTCTTCTCTCAGCGCACCGTCATTTTATGGAGTGCGGGGGTCGCCGGGGGAATCGGCTCCTCTGACGGCGCGTGGAGCAAGTACAGAGTTTCCGTGTTCAGAAGAACCGCCTCCGGGAAGCGGCCCCCGCGTATCTTGCAATTTGGTATCTGGTCGGCTCTATTCGACACGACTTCCCGAGCCGTGGGCGGCAACTGTCGGACCGCGCTGGTGCGCGTCACGGGAATCTCACCCCTCCGAGGATCTCTCCGAGCTGCCCCCATTGCGTGCGGCTGTGGCTGGGCAGGAGTATCATTGTCGCTGGCGGGGGTCGGGCCGGCTCCGTAGAGCCGGCCGCAATGCGAAACAGCCCACCACAGGCTGTTTTGTGGACGGATGGGTACCGCTCTGCACCTTCCTTGGCCGTCTTTGATGCAGACCTCGTCTGCACAGGTGGTCCTGGCGCATCCTCCAGCGTCGCTTCAGCCGCCCTCTCGGGGGCCTCCCGTCAGCGTTTGTATCCCGTTGCCGGATATGAGGTTTTCAAGGAGCAGATTGGAAAGCCGCCGATCAGCGGTATTCCCAGTGCAGAGCAAATTAGGCCAGGATGCTGTTCATGACCTGCAGGTCCTCCCCGGTCAGAGTCTGGCGGAGCTTGCGCAGGAGCGCCTCCTGTGGACGTGAGAGTGTCCGCCTTTCCCGGTGAAACCAGCTGGCAACACGGACACCCCCGTATCGTCCGCGAACAGTCTCAACCGGGTAGGAACAGGAGAGGGCCACCAGGTCGTTTCGTATCGTGCGCTCAGAAACTCCAAATACGGCGGCAAGCGAAGCTGCCGTTTCATGACGGCTTTGGCACAGGAGGTCCAGAATCGTACTTCGTCGTTCCTGCGGCCCCACCCCTTCTCACCCCCTACTCTGCTCTGCTGCCTTGGAGTATAAAGTCGAAATAGGAAGGTCTTTTTCCGGTTTGAAAATATTTCTGTACTCTTTTTCAAATTTATCGTTCTGCTCAATTTCAAAGGTAAAAGTTCATACAAGATGACCAATCACACGGATTTGTCAAAAGCTCCCGCGTTGCTGTAGTCCTATCACTACAACAGTGCGGGAGCTTTTCTTACAAGAGAAATACTTTCTGATTTTTTGATTTTGCAGTCCTATGAACTCTTCCGATTGCGCTCAGCGATGGCGGACTGCTCCTCGGGCAGCTTCTTCTCCACGGTAAAGAAGAAGATGAGCAGCGCGCACACGGCGTAGGCCACCGTTTCCACCCAGATATAGCTGGCGTTGATGGCCCCCCTGGCCGCGGCCGGCTGGGCCGCCGTGCCCAGCGCCACGTCGGCCGCCTGGTCGTACCCGCTGGCGTTCAGAATGGCGCTGAAGATGGAGTTGCAGATGGGGGTGGCCGCCACCATGATGGAGTTGTAGAGGGACATGGTCAGCCCGTCGGTGCGGATGCCGCGCTTGAACTCGATGTGGTCGATGACGTCGGCCAGCATGGCCAGGATCATGTAGGCCGCCGGGGTATCGTTGAGCACCCCTCACCCCTGTCCATAGTAGGCGCTGGGGCCGTGTTTGCGGAGAAAGTGCTTGTTCTGGACCCGCTGCGGCGCCGCCTCGGCGGCGGGGGAGAGCATGCGGGTGAGAAGGGCCATTCTGGCCACCTCCTCCAGCACCGCCGCGTGGTAGACCGCCTGGGCCGGGTCTTTTCCCCAGGCGAAGGGGCCGTGGCTGGCGCAGAGGACCGCTGGCACGTGGACTGGGTCCAGCCCCTGCTCCCGGAAGGTCTCCACAATGACCTTGCCGGTATTGGCCTCATAGCCGGCGTCGATCTCCTCCGCCGTCAGCTCCCGGGTACAGGGGACGGCGCCGTAGAAGTAGTCGGCGTGGGTAGTGCCGTAGCAGATGAGGTCCATCCGGGCCTGGGCCCAGGCCACCGCGTGGGTGCTGTGGGTGTGGACCACGCCCCCCAGGGCGGGGAAGGCGCGGTAGAGCTCCAGGTGGGTGGGGGTGTCGCTGGAGGGGTTCAGCGTCCCCTCCACCCGCTCCCCGCTCTCCAGGGAGACCACCACCAGGTCCTCCGGCCGCAGGGCGTCATACTCCACCCCCGAGGGCTTGATGACCACCAGGCCCCGCTCCCGGTCGACACCGGACACGTTGCCCCAGGTGTAGGTCACAAGGCCCCGGCGGGGCAGCTCCAGGTTGGCCTCATAGACCTGTTCTCTCAGTTTTTCCAGCATGGCGCTCCCCTCACTTCAGCTTCCAGGCCAAATCGGAGAGGAACAGGTCGTGCTCCAGGCTCTCCGGCGTGGTCCCATCGGTGATGTGGACAAACTCGATGTCCATCATCCGGGCCCAGTCCCGCATCTGCCCGGCGGTGACGTCGTAGCTGAGGACGGTATGGTGAGCCCCGCCGGCGGTGATCCAGCACTCCACGCCGGTGGTAAGGTCGGGCTTGGCCTGCCACATCACCCGGGCCACCGGCAGGTTGGGCATGGGCAGGATGGGCTTCACACAGTGGATGTCCTGGCAGATGAGCCGCAGGCGGCCCCCCATGTCGATGAGGCTGACCACGATGGCGTCCCCCTCGTGGCCCTCGAACACCAGGCGGGCGGGGGGCTCCCGGTCCCCGATGCCCAGGGGGTGGACCTCGATGCGGGGCCGCTGGGCGGCCACGCTGGGGCAGACCTCCAGCATATGGGCCCCCAGGCTGTACTCGCTGCCCGGCTCCAGGTGGTAGGTGTAGTCCTCCATGAAGGCGGTGCCGCCGGTCTGCCCCTCGCTCATGGCCTTGAGGATGGCGGTCATGGCGGCCACCTTCCAGTCCCCCTCGCCGCCGTAGCCGTAGCCCTGGGCCATCAGGTGCTGGGTGGCGAGGCCAGGGAGCTGGCGCATGCCGTAGAGGTCCTGGAAGTTGTTGGAGAAGGCGGCGCACCCCTCGGCGTCCAGCATCCGCTTCATGGCAATCTCCTCACGGGCCTGGTAGCGCACCGTCTCCAGGTCGCCGGTGGCGAAGTCGTAGCTCTGGCGGTAGGTCTCCATCAGCGCGTCAATCTCGGCATCGGTGACGGCGCCCATGGTCTCCACCAGCTTGCCCACCGGCCAGGTGTTCACCTGCCAGCCCAGCTTGATCTGGACCTCCACCTTGTCACCCTCGGTGACCGCCACCTCCCGCATGTTGTCCCCGAAGCGCATCACCTTCAGGGAGCGGGAGAAGGCCGCGCCCACGGCGGCTCGCATCCAGCTGCCCAGGCGGCGGCGTACCGCCTCGTCCCGCCAGTAGCCGGCGATGACCTTCCGGGCCTTGCGCAGCCGGGCGCCCAGGAAGCCGTGCTCCCGGTCCCCGTGGGCGGCCTGGTTCAGGTTCATGAAGTCCATGTCGATCTCGTCGTTGGGGATGTCCCGGTTGTACTGGGTGGCCAGGTGGCACCAGGGCTTCTGGAGGGCGGCGAGGCCGTTGATCCACATCTTGCTGGGGCTGAAGGTGTGGCACCAGGTGACGATGCCGGCGCAGCGGGGGTCGTAGTTGGCCTGCCGGACCAGGTCGGTGGCCTCCCCGTTGGTCTTGACGGTCCCCTTGTACACCAGCTTACAGGGCAGGTCGCCGGAGGCGTTCAGCTCCGCGGCCATCTCCGCGGCCCGGCTAGCCACGGTCTCCAGCACTTCGGGGCCGTACAGAAACTGGCTGCCCACGATAAACCAGAACTCATAGTCTTGCATTGCCATTGTGATTCTCCTCTCTTACAGCGCGGCCACAGCCGCGCGCTCGACCTCCAGGCCGGCCCGGTACCGCTCCAGGAAGGCCAGGAATCCCGCCCGGTCCCGGGCGTCCGGCTGGGCCAGATCGGCCCTGGCATCCCGGAACACCCGCCGGTCCAGGTAGTGCGCCAGGCTCTCGCCCTCCTCCCGGCGGACCAGATAGGCCGCCAGCAGGGCCATGCCCCAGGGGCCGCCCTCCCCGGCGGTCTCCATCACCGACACGGGCACGCCCAGGGCGCTGGCCAGAAACCGCTGGGCCACCCCCTTCACCTTGAAGAGCCCCCCGTGGCCCTGGAGCCGGTCCAGCGCCACCCTCTCCTCCTCCAGCAGGATGTCCATGCCCAGCTTCAGCGTGGCGACGGAGGCGTACAGGTGGGCCCGCATCAGGTTGCCCAGGGTTAGGCTGGACTCGGGCCGGCGGACCAGCAGGGGGCGGCCTTCGGCGAGACCGGTGACCGGCTCGCCGGAGTAGTAGTTGTACGCGGTCAGCCCGCCGCAGTCGGCGTCCCCCTCCAGGGCCTTGCAGTAGAGCAGGGCGTACAGCTCCGACTTGCTCAGCCCGCTGCCCACCGCCCGGAGCAGCTCGTCAAAGAGCCTGACCCAGGCATCCAGGTCGGAGGTGCAGGTGTTGCAGTGGACCATGGCCACCGGCTGGCCGGTGGGGGTGGTGACCAGGTCGATCTCCGAGTGGACCTTTTGGAGGGGCTTCTCCAGCACCGCCATGGCGAAGATGGAGGTCCCCGCCGACACGTTGCCCGTCCGGGGCGCCACGCTGTTGGTGGCCGCCATGCCGGTCCCCGCGTCCCCCTCCGGGGGGCAGAGGGGGATGCCCGGCTCCAGCGCGCCGGTGGGGTCCAGCAGCCGGGCCCCCTCCGGGGTGAGGGTGCCGGCGGGCTCTCCCGCCATCAGCACCCGGGGCAGGAGCCCCCCCAGGCGGACGGGTACCTCGTGGGCCTTGAGCAGGCCGTCGAATTGCTCCAGCATCCCCTGGTCGTAGGTGCCCGCGGCGCTGTCGATGGGGAACATGCCGGAGGCGTCCCCCACCCCCAGCACCTTCTCCCCGGTGAGCCGCCAGTGGACGTACCCCGCCAGGGTGGTGAGGAAGGCCACCTGCCCCACATGGGGCTCCCGGTTCAGCACCGCCTGGTAGAAGTGGGCCACGCTCCACCGCTGGGGGATGTTGAAGCCGAAGAGCCCGGTGAGCGCGGCGGCGGCCTCGGCGGTCATGGTATTGCGCCAGGTGCGGAAAGGCACCAGCAGCCGGCCCGCCCCGTCAAAGGGGAGGTAGCCGTGCATCATGGCCGAGATGCCGATGGCCCCGATCTTCTTCAGCTCCAGGCCGTACCGCTGCCGCGCCTGCCCGGCCAGGTCCCGGTAGGCGGCCTGGATCCCCGCCCAGACCGCGTCCAGAGAGTAGGTCCACACCCCGTCCAGGTTCTCGTTCTCCCAGTCGTGGGACCCGGCGGCCAGGGGAGTGTGGTCCGGGCCGATGAGCACCGCCTTGATGCGGGTGGAGCCCAGCTCGATGCCCAGGGCGGTATCGCCGCGTTCGATTTCCTGTGTGATGGTTCTGTTTTCCATGGTCCATGCTCCTTTGCTCCGGTCATCGCAGAGCCAAATTATGCCGCGCGCTTTTTCTCCGGGAAGATGATTTTCATAATGGGGAAGAACACCCAGAAGGCGATGCAGCACTGGAGGAAGGCCGCCACCAGGCCGCCCAGGCCCTCGCCAATGGTGCTGTACAGCCAGGGCTGGTAGATGCCGTAGAGGGCGTTAGCCCCCACGGTGATGACGCAGAAGGACAAAAAGTACCACATGGCCTGCCAGGCGATGTGGCCGTCGGACTTGAAGGTCACCTTCCGCTGCATGAAGAAGCTCACCACCTGGGAGAGGATGAGGGGGATGAAGGTGGCCAGGAAGTAGGCCGCGCCGCCGTGGGCCAGGTACTCCCCAGTGATGCCGTTGAGGGTCTTGGTCACCAGGGTGTTCACCGGCCCGGCGGTGAAGTTGAATACGTAGTAGGGGTTCAGGCCGGTAATGGTCTGGCCCGCCACGGTGACGGTGGTGGTGGCCGCCGGGTCCCCGATGGGCCCGAAGAGGTGCAGGTCCACGTTGACCAGATCCGTGCCGCCGAAGACCATCTGGAACACCGGGATGAGCACCACCTGCACCAGCGTGGCCAGGTTGCCCACCAGGAAATAGGTGATAAACTGGGCGATCTTGGGGTGGGCCCGCCAGAGCTCCACCAGCTTGCGGATCACACCCACGCGCATAAGCTTCTCTCCCATGGTTCAGTCCTCCTCCCTGCACGAAATGTTGGCCAGGGCCGCTCCGAAGGGGCTCTCCGCCCGGATCGTCACGTCGCCGCTGCCGTCTGCCCGGATGACGGCCAGGGCCTGGCCGTAGTAGGTGTCGGTGGTGTCAGTGAGATAGCCCCGCTCATTGTAGGGGCAGGCGCTGCCCAGGGCAAGCAGTTCGCCGCCCTCCACCTCCACCCGAATATCCCCCCGGGCCAGGGGCTTGAGCTGGCCGGTCTCATCGGTATAGCGCAGGCGGACGTAACACAGCCCACCGGGGCGGACCGTATCCCGCTCCGGTTCCACGGACAGTCGGGTCTCCTCCCCGGCGCTCCTCAGGCTGGTCCGGCCCAGCTGGGCCCCGTCCGGGCCGTAGACCACCGCAGTCAGCTCTCCCGGCTGCCAGGCCACCCGGAAGGCCGCCCGGCTGTCCCGGTCCAGGGCCTTCTCCCCCATGGGCTTGCTGTTGAGGAAGAGGGCTACCTTGGCCCCCCGGGCGTAGATCTCCACCCGGGTCTCTTTTCCCTCACAGCCGTTCCAGGCCCAGCTCTCGTGGGTGTTGCTCATGCGCCAGGCGGAGGGGGAGTGGGGCTCAAAGGCGTGGTCGGCGGGGACCACCCCGATGCGCACGGGGCTCAGCTCAAAGGCCACCTGGGTGTAGGCGGTCTGCCCCGTGGAGGCCCCCGTCAGGTCCAGCACCCCCACGCCGGCGGCGATCCACCCCGGGCCGTGGCCGAAGTCGGGGGCGTAGTCCTTGTACTCCATCGCCCCCAGGCCCACCTCGCCCAGGTAGTCCATGCCGGTCCACACAAAGTCCCCGATGAGGGCCGGGTGGGCCTTGGCCAGGTCCCAGAACCGGGCCGCGTCGCCGCAGAAGGTCTCGCTGCCCAGGATGACCCGGTCGGGATACTTGCGGAAGTCCCGCAGGTAGCGCTTCTCCCCGTAGTTGTAGCCCGCCACGTCCAGCTTGGCGAAGGCCTCCCGGGTCTTGCGGTCGCTGCCGCTCAGCGTGGCGCCGAACTTCATGAACTCCGAGCCGAAGAGGCCGGCCAGGTTGTTGAAAAACTCGCTGCCCACCGCCTTCTTCCGCTGTGCGGGGACCGCCTTGCGCTTTTCCGCCCGCTCCGCCTCCTGCTCTGCCTTCTTGTCGCTGTACACGCCGAGGCCCATGGAGGAGAGAAAGTTGAAGAAGATGTTGATGCCGCAGGTCACCGGCCGGTCATCCAGCCGGTGGAGATACTCCGTCATCTCCCCGGCAAACTGGATGCCCCGGGGCTGGGCGGTCTCCGAGACCTCGTTGCCGATGGAGTACATAACCACGCTTGGGTGGTTGCAGTCCTTGTCCACCAGGTCCCGCAGGTCCTCCTGCCAGAGCTCCGGGAGGGCGGAGGCATAGTCATGCCGGGTCTTGTGGATGTACCACATGTCGGCGTACTCGTCCAGCACCAGCATCCCCAGCTTGTCGCAGGCATCCAGCAGCGCCTTGGAGCAGGGGTTGTGGGCCGAACGGATGGCGTTGTACCCCGCCCCCTTCAATAGGCGCACCTTCCGCTCCTCGGCCTCCGGGAGGGTGACCGCCCCCAGGATGCCGTTGTCGTGGTGGACGCAGGCCCCCCGGAGGATGACCCGCCGCCCGTT
>DVHW01000189.1 GCA_018711785.1 Candidatus Galloscillospira excrementavium | reverse complement strand
GGCATGGGGCTGGACAAGGAGGTGGCCCTCATCACCGACGGCCGCTTCTCCGGCGCCACCCGGGGGGCCTCCATCGGCCACGTCTGCCCCGAGGCCGCCCAGGGCGGGCCCATCGCCTTTGTGGAGGAGGGGGACACCATCTCCATCGACATCCCCAACTGTAAGATCGACCTGCTGGTGGATGAGGCCACCCTGGCCCAGCGCAAGGCCAAGTGGGTGTGCCCCGAGCCCAAGGTCAAGACCGGGTATCTGGCCCGGTATGCAAAATCGGTCTCCTCCGCCGCCCGGGGTGCGGTGCTGGAATAAGTTTCCATACAAACCCATAAGAAAACGCGCTCGTATTCCGGATTTTCCGGAATACGAGTGCGTTTTCTCTCTTGATACCTGGTCCCGGCCAGGCTCAGTTGTACTTGCCGCGGACGATGGCCATGAACTCCTTGACCAGGGCGGGGTCGATGCGCTCGCCGGTCTTGAAGCCCCGGCCCACGATCACCGCGTCGGCGTACTCCAGGTAGTCCAGCACATTGGTGGTCTTGACGCCGGAGCCCACGATGATGGGGAAGTCGCCGATGGCCTCCCGCATGGACTTCACATCCTCCACGGTGACCCGCTTGTTCTCGTCGTTCTCGGTGACGATGATGGCGCTGGCGTCGTGGTTGATGGCGTTCTGGGCCGCCCCGTTGATGGGGATATTGGGCACACCGTAGGTCTCCTGGGTGTGCACGTCGGTGAAGAGCATGGTCTTGGCCGGGTACTCCTTCATCAGGTTCATCAGCGGGGTGGAGCAGGCCTCCAGATACCCGAAGGAACCGGCCCGGTTGTCCACAAAGGCCTCCACCCGGATGAAGTCGGCGTCCACGGCGTAGGCCATGGCCCACTCCTGCTCAAAGGCGTTCATCTCGATGTTGACGCCGAAGGGGATCTTGCAGAAGGAGCGGATGTCGGCCGCCACCCGTAGCATCAGGGAGTAGGCCTCCAGGGGCACCGAGGTGCTGTACTGGGGCCAGTCGCTGAAGTTCTCCAGGGCGATGGCGTCCACGCCGCAGTCGATGAGGGCCTTGGCGTCCTCAAGGGCGTTTTTCACGATCTCCTCTTTATTCCCCCGGTAGGAGGCGTTGCCGGGCAGGGGCAGCAGATGCACCATGCCGATGACTCTCTTCTTGCTGAAAAACTCGTTTTTCATACCTTTCTGCCTTTCCTAAGTATTCTGGACCGCCCCGCGGGTTTCCCGCCGGGCGGGTGTCCGCGCTGTTTTGTGCGCCCGGGTCAGCCCAGCAGCATGCCGCCGTCCACCACCAGATTGGCGCCGTTGATGTGGCTGGCTTCGCCGCTGGCCAGGAAGTAGACTGCGTCGGCGATCTCCGAGGGCTCCGCCGGCCGCTTGCAGGGGCCCAGCGTGATCTCCTCCTGCCGCCCCAGCTCCCGGTAGTTCTCTAAGGTCCGTTTCATCATGCCGGTGTTGACCCAGCCAGGGGACACCGAGTTGACCCGGACCCCTTCGCCGCCGTACTCGTTGGCCACGTTCTGAGTCATGCCGATGACCGCCCACTTGCTGGAGCCGTAGCCCACCTCCAGGGTGTAGCCCCGCATACCGGAGACCGAGCCGAAGTTCACGATGGCCCCCGACTGCTGCTCCACCATGGCGGGGAGCACATTCTGCATCATGAGGAACGTGCCGAACACGTTGACCTCGTAAATTTTCCGGAAATTTTCAAAGGGGTAGTCCACCGTCTTGTCATACCGGCCCACGATGCCGGCGGTGTTCACCAGCACGTCGATGCGCCCCAGCTTGGAGCGGATGGCGGCCACGGTATCCTTGACCTGCCCCTCGTCCGAGATATCCAGCGCCCAGCAGGACGCCCGCTCCCGGTCCAGGCCCAGCTCGCCGGCGGCCTGCTCCAGCCGGGGCAGGTCCATGTCCAGCAGCACCACATGGTAGCCGTGGTCATAGAACTTTTTGACCACCTCTCGGCCGATGCCGCCGCAGGCGCCGGTGATTACGCTCACTCGTTTCTCTTCCATAAGCCAGCCTTCCCTTTCGCTCTGTTTTTCCCTTACCGGAGCTGGGCCATCAGCCGTTCCACCCGGGCCGGGTCGACGGGGTTGAGCACCTTGCCGTCCCGCTTGAAGCTGCTGCCGATGATGGCCCCGTCAGATACGGCCAAGTACTCCCGCACCGTTTTGTCGTTGACGCCGCTGCCCACGATGACCGGCACGTCCCCGGCCAGGCGCTTCATCTCCCGCACGTCGTCCACGCTGGGGCTCTTCCCGGTGGTGATGCCGGTGCAGATGAGGGCGTCGGCGCCGCCCTCCAGGATGGATTCCACCGTGAAGTCCAGGGGCTGCTCCACCAGGGGGAAGGTGTGCTTGACGTGGACGTCCGCCAGCAGGGCGATCTCCCTGGGGTAACGCCCCTTCAGGCGCATCAGCTCCGGGCCGCAGGGCGGGCAGAAGCCGTTGGGGCCCATGCGGTTCTCCGCGAAGCACTCCACCCGGATGAAGTCAAAGGCGCAGGCGTAGGCGATGGCCCACTCGGCCTGGTAGTCGTTGAACTGGACATTCAGGCCCAGGGGGAAGGCGCACTGCTCCCGCAGGCGGGTGGCCAGATGGGTGAAGGCCGTGTAGGTGATGAGCTCATTGGTGGTGCCGTAGGGGATGTCCCCGAAATTCTCCACGATGGCCGCGTCCACGCCGCCCTGCTTCAGGGCCTCCAGGTCGGCCAGGGCCGCCCGGTAGACCGCCTCCAGGTCGCCGCCGTACCCGGGCGAGCCGGGGAGGGGCTTGAGGTGGACCATGCCGATAATGGGCTTTTTGTCTCCGAATATCTTCTGAACTGTGGTCATGTTTCTCCTTTCCCCCTGCGCCGCGCGCGGGGAGCCGCGCCGTTTACGCGCTGACCTCCAGCACGTTGTCCTCAAAGGCGATGGCCCGGGTCTCCTTGCCGCCCACGGTGGCGGGCTCATAGAGAATCTTGTAGCCGGCCGCGCGGAACTTCTCGGTGATCTCGTCCAGCTGCTCCCGGCTGTCCACCTTGAGGCAGATGTGGGCGAAGCCGGTGCGGTTGGGGTCCTTCTTCTCGTCCACGATCTCAGGCTTGGTCATAAGCTCCAGCTTGGGGCCCTCGTCGAACTTGAGGATATAGGACTTAAAGCCGTTGTCCTCCTCGTACACCGCGTGCTCCACGGCGCCGAAGTAGTCCACGAAGAACTTTTTCGCGCCCTCCAGGTCTTTGACAAACATACCCACATTACTGATTCGCATTGTTGTGTTCCTCCTTCTCCCCGCGGGGGTGTTATCTTTATCGCGCGCCCTGTTTGGGCGGGATAAACTCCTTTTCCGGCATGTGCTTTTTCAGGGCGGCCCGGACGCCCCTGAGGCGGTAGGTCTCCTGGTAGACATATTGCCCGTCGTCCAGGACCAGCAGGACGACCTGGTTGCCGAACTCACTCTGGTGGGCGCTCCACTCGGAGATCTGGTCATAGGGCAGGTACATTGCCATACCATCGTCACTCTTCTGGTAGCTCACGACGCCGCCGGAGTAGATTTCCAGCACCTTGTGGTCCGGCACCAGAACGAGGGACAGCAGACTGGCGGCAATCAGGAGAGCGCCCAGCACCATGATGATCGGCTGGCCCGTCAGCAGGACGGCGGCGCCGAAGGCCGCAACCATCAGGCCGCGCAGGATGGGCTTATACCCCACCCGCCGCTCCAGCTCCCCCTGGGGCGCAATACTGTCCCGGGGCACATAGTCCGTTTTTTCCTTTTCCTCCACGGCGCTTCGCCTCCTTTTTCCTCTTGGACACCCCGTCCGGCCCGTAGAAAGGCGGGGATCGGGGTATGGCGTCGTCCGATCCCGCGCCTCTTTCCTCTTCTACTCGTTCAAAATGGGAAACCGGCTTACGCAATGAGCCCCAACAGGCCCAGCACGAAGCCCACGATCATCACGCCGAAGGTGATGAAGTAGCTCTTGACGCCCTTCTTGGCCAGGGTATAGACGATCATGGTCAGGGCCAGAGGCATGGCGTTGGGCAGGATGGCATCGAACACGCCGGTCTGGAGGTTGAACAGCTCCACGCCCTCCTGAACGATGACCACGTTCCAGTTGAAGGTGACATAGCTGGAGATCAGGGCGCCCATGACGGCGCAGCCCAGAATGTTGGCCACGCCGATCACCTTGTCCAGCAGCCCGCTCTCCATCAGTTTCAGGACCACTTCGCCGCCGCTCTTATAGCCCAGGTTCAGCATCCAGTAGCCCACGCCGTAGAAGATGAGCATGAAGATGACCGTATAGGCGACAGGTGCCCACACCGCACCCTGGGTAGCCAGGTTGATGAAAATGACCGACAGGATGGGGATGAGTACCACCTGGGACAGGGTGTCGCCCACGCCGGCGCAGGGCCCCATCAGGCCGGATTTCAGGGAGGCGAAGGCCTCGTCGGGGATGTCGGCGCCGTCCTTCTTCTGCTCCTCCATGGAGGTGCAGATGCCCAGGATCATGCCGCCGAAGTTGTGGTCAGTGTTGAAGAACATGGCGTGGCGCTTCATGGCGCTCACCAGGCCCTCCTTGTCGTCCTTGTAGATCTTGTTGAGCAGGGGCACCATAGCGTTGCAGAAGCCGATGCCCTGCATTCTCTCATAGTTGTATAGGGATTCGCAGAACCAGTGCCAGCGCAGCCAGGAACGGGTCAGATCGCCCTTTGTGATGTACCGGTAGGCATTGTTGTTATTCTCCTGCGCGCCGCGGAAGGCGGAGAAGTCGTCGGAGTCGAAGCCCACTACCAGAATTGCGATGATGCCGAAGACCAGGGCTACGGCGATTGTGCCCAGGTTCAGGAAGCTGGTGGCCAGGAAGCCCAGGAACAGGAACAGGCGGGCGCGGCCCTTGAAGATGCTCAGGAGCATCAGGCCGACGCCGACGGCGGGAAGCAGTCCTCCCATGACGTTCAGAGCGTCCAGCACGGGGCCGTCCAGGGCCGCCACCACGCTGTCCAGCGTAGTGGAGCCAAAGAGCAGGATCACATAGGCGATGATGAAACGGATAACCGACTTCACCAGATAGGGGATGTAGACGTTGACCAGCATCAGCCGGTTGGACTTGCCCTCATTGATCCACTTGTCCGCCAGGGGAACCAGAAGGCACTGGCCGGTCATGGTGAACACCTCAATGACGGAGCCCAGCAGGCCCATGGGGACGGCCAGCGCCAAGGCGGTGTTGGTGTCCAGCCCGCCCATCAGGGCAAAGGCGGTGCCCATGATGCCGGCCATGCCGGAGTCGGCCGGCAGGGAGCCGCCGGCGGAGATCACGCCCAGATAGATGATATTGATGGTGGCGCCGATGATGGTGCCCTGGACCGGGTCGCCCAGGATCAGGCCCACCACTAGGCCGGACACCAGCGGGCGGTTGATGGTCGCCCACTGGCCCATGGAGCCGAAGGGCCAGCTGATGTTGGCAAAAACATAGTACAGCGCGATCAATACGATTTGCAGAATACTAGCTTCCATGTTCTCCTTCCTCTCTTTTCTTCTTTTCTTTCCTTACAGCAGCTTCTTGATATCATCCTTCGCGTCGGAGGGGACCATCTGACAATAGACCGCAGTCCCGCTTGCCACAATGTCCCGGAAGTCCTGGACCTCCTGTTCGGTGGCAAAGATGTTCTTGTTGAACCGCTTTCTCCCTGCGGCGCCGCTCATGTTGCCCAGGGTGATCTCCTTGAGCTCGATGCCGCTCTTGATCGTCTTCAGCATGGGCCCCGGCGTCTTTGCCAGGAGCAGGACTCTCTCCCCCGCGGGGGCGTCCTGCTTCAGATAGTCTGCGGCTTCCGCCTCTGTCAGGACCTGCAGCGCGATGTTTTTCGGCGCGGCTGCAAAGAGGATCCGTTTCAGAAATGCGTTGGTCGCGGACGCATCGTCGATGATCACAATGGCATTGGCGTCGCACAGCTTCAGCCAAGACGTGATCACCTGGCCGTGGATCAACCGCTCGTCGACCCGGGCCAAAACAATGTTTCTCATGTCTGCACCTCCTTTTTTGCAGTCTCTCTGTTTTGAGGTCAACCCGCCACAGCGACCATCCGCTCTGCGTGTCCAGGGCCTCCTCTCCCCGGCTCTGGTCTGATCCTACTTTATCTGTTAGCAAGAATCGTGCCACTACGGGTAGGCCCCAGCGGAGCGCGGGTTTCCCGGGAAATTACGGGTCCGGCAGCCCCGGTGACTACACTTGCGCCCCCTCCACGCACCTCCGCACGGACTCCTCGTCCGGCTGCTCCAGCAGCTTCCTTGCCCGCCCCTCGCACTCGGCCAGGGTCAGGCAGCTCAGCAGCCGGCGGATGCGGGGGATGAGCCGGGGGCTCATGGACAGCTCCCGCACCCCCATCCCCACCAGCGCCGGGGCCAGCTTGGCGTCCCCCGCCGCCTCGCCGCACATGCCGCAGGGGATGTGGTGCTCCGCTGCCGCCCTCGCCGTGGCGGCAATGAGGCGGAGCACCGCGGGGTGATAGGGCGTGTAGAGCTCGGCCACGTTCTCGTTCCCCCGCTCCACTGCCAGGGTGTACTGGATGAGGTCGTTGGTACCGATGGAGAAGAAGTCCGCCTCTCGGGCCAGCTGGTCGGCCATCAGCGCCGCAGCTGGGATCTCCACCATCATGCCCACCCGGACCCGGCCCGCCGGGACGCCCCGCCCGGTCAGCTCCGCCCGGGCCTGCTCCAGCATGGTCTTGGCCGCCCGGAGCTCGCGGGCCCCGGAGATCATAGGGAACATGATTCGCAGATCGCCGTAAGCGGCGGCCCGGAGCAGGGCGCGCAGCTGGGTGCGGAAGAGCTCCGGATGCTTGAGGGTCATGCGGATGGCCCGGTACCCCAGGAAGGGGTTGTCCTCCCGGGGCAGGTCCAGGGCAGGCAGCTTCTTGTCTCCGCCCACGTCCAGGGTGCGGACGATGACTGGTTTCCCGGCCATGGCCTCCAACGCCTGCCGGTAGGCGGCGAACTGCTCCTCCTCGCCGGGCAGGGTATCCCGGTCCATGAACAGAAACTCGCTGCGGAACAGCCCCACACCCTCCGCGCCAAAGGACGTCGCCGTTTTGGCCTCCTCCGGCGTGCCTATGTTGGCGCACAGCTCCACAGGAACGCCGTCCCGGGTGGCCGAGGGCCTGCGGCGGTACTCTGCCAGCTCCCGCTCGGCCTGCTCGGTCTGTTTTTTCTTCCGGGCAAAGGCCGCCGCCTCTTCCGCCGTTGGCTCCAGGGTCAGGGTGCCCGCCGTCCCGTCCAGGATAGCCCGCTTTCCCCCGGCCTCCAGGCCCTCCCAGCCGCTCAGGCCCACCACCGCGGGGATGCCCAGGGTGCGGGCGATGATGGCGGTGTGGGAGGTGATACCCCCGATGTGGGTCGCCAGCCCTACCACATGACCGGTGTCCATCTTCACCGTGTCCGACGGCACCAGCTCCTCCGCCAGGAGGATCACATTCCGGTCCAGGCGGCTGATATCCTGCTCCGGCACGCCCAGTACCGCCCGCAGCAACTGCTCCTTCAGGTCCCGGGCATCGGCGGCCCGGGCGGCCATGAGCTCGTCGTTCAGGGACTCGAACAGCTCCGCCAGAGTGTCAAACTGCCGCTCCACCGCCTTGGCCGCCGACAGGCCCTCCTCCCGGATGGCCTGTCGGATGGGCTCGGCCACCGAGTACTCGTCCTGGAGCATGGTCAGGTGGGCGTCGAAGATCTCTGCCTCTTTCCCGCCCAGCTTCTCGCTGGCCTCGTTGTAGAATCTCTGGAGGCGGTCCCTTGTCCGGGCGGCCGCGGCCTCAAAGCAGGCCAACTCCTCCTCCGGCGGCCGGGCAGGCACATCGGGTGCACACAGCTTCTCCTTGGAGAACAGGAGGACCTCCGCCATGCATAGGCCGTCGGATACGCCCCTTCCCTGTAAAGTCAATGACATCTCGTCCGCCTCCCGTCACTCACCCAGTCCGCTCGCGACCGCGGCTACCATATCCTCCAGTGCGGCCTCCTCATTCTCCCCATCGGCGATCAGCTCGATCTCGCTGCCGCACTTCACGCAGGCGGACAGCACGCTGACAATAGACTTTCCGTTGAATACCTTTCCGGCCTTTTTGAAGGTGATGTCACAGTTTTTGTGGCTGATCGCCTCCTTGACGAACTGGTTGGCAGGCCGGGCGTGGAGC
>DVHW01000188.1 GCA_018711785.1 Candidatus Galloscillospira excrementavium | reverse complement strand
CCCTCGGGTTCTGTTCTGACATCACAGCCACACCCTAACGGCGAAGCCGCCTTTGAAAAAATAGGTGTTCGTGTAATGTCCATCTGGTGGAGCTGAGGGGAATCGAACCCCTGTCCGAAAGCGCTTTGACGGGAACTTCTCCGGGCGCAGACGGTTATTTACATTCCCTCACCCAGGCGTGAGCCGTCACACTCAGGGGCTTGGTAGCTTCATTGTGCATGGTGCGCTCAAAGCTTTGCGCACGCACGGACGCCACTCAGTCACGCCCGATCCGGACCCGTGGCCCTGTCCGGTCGGACGGCCGCATTAAGCAGCGGCGAGAACTACGTTATCGTCGTTCTTTAATTTATAAGTTGCCCATTTTTGGGATGCTGGGCGCATCCGCCCGCTATTCCCGCCTCCACACCCCCGTCGAAACCAGTGCAGCCCCTCGTCGGGACAAGCTCCGTATCCTTCGTTTCCGCCTGAAGGGCGAAAACTCACTCGCTCCGCTGTCCCTCCTCTCCCCATCGAACCCGCCGGGGGCTGGGCTTCGATGGGGGCCCGGTGACGGGAAAGGGCACAGAGTGGGCGGTACGGGCCTGTGCTGGGACAAACTCCGTATCCTTCGTTTCCGCCCAGAGGGCGAAAACTCACTCGCTCCGCTGTCCCTCCTCTCCCCATCGAACCCGCCGGAGGCTGGGCTTCGATGGGGACCCCGGTGGCGGGGAAGGGCACAGAGCGGGTGGTACGGGCCTGCGCTGAGACAAGCTCCGTATCCTTCGTTTCCGCCCGGAGGGCGAAAGCACACAGAAGAGCACGGGAGCCTGGCTGTCTGGAGATTGGTGGGACGGTCCCCCGGCGGGAGGAACCCGCCGGGGAGAGGTTGTGCTAAGAAATTACAGGGTCTCCGGCTCGGGGTAGTCCACGCCGAAGGTCTCCACAGTGACCGACTTCATGCGCTGGTCCTTCTTGGGCCGGTCGGTGCGCACATCCCGGTCGGCGTAGACGATGGCGTCGGCCACCTCCATGCCCTCCACGACCTTACCGAAGGCGGCGTACTCCCCGTCCAGATGGGGGGCCTTGGCCACCATGATGAAGAACTGGCTGCCAGCCGAATTGGGGTGCATGGCCCGGGCCATGGAGAGCACGCCACGGTCGTGGGCCAGGTCGTTTTTCACTCCGTTGTGGGCAAACTCCCCCTTGATGGAGTAGCCGGGGCCGCCCATGCCGGTGCCGTCGGGACAGCCGCCCTGGATCATAAAGCCGGGGATGACCCGGTGGAAGATGAGCCCGTCATAAAAGCCCTTCTTCGCCAGGCTGATGAAGTTGTTGACCGTGTTGGGGGCCACGTCGGGGTAGAGCTCGGCGACGATCTTGCCGCCGTCCTCCATCTCGATGGTGACCTGTGGATTCTGAGCCATGGGAAACACGTCCTTTCTATTTGTGCAGGGGGCCTGGAATTCAGTACCGGCCCCGGTCCTTCATGGTGCGGTCCATCTCCCGTTTGGCGTCCCGGATGGCGGCCGACTCCCGCTTGTCGTAGAGCTTCTTGCCCTTGGCCAGACCGATCTCCAGCTTGGCCCGGGAGTTTTTGAAGTAGAGGGAGAGGGGGACCAGGGCGTAACCGTCCTGCTTGACCTTCTGGTAGAGCCGCAGGATCTCCCGCTTGTGCATCAGGAGCTTCCGGGGACGGCGGGGGTCCTTGTTGAAGATATTGCCCTGCTCATAGGGGCTGATGTGCATGCCGTGGACCGTCATCTGACCGTCCTTGGCGATGCAGTAGGAGTCCTTCAGGTTCACGTTGCCCAGGCGGATGGACTTGACCTCGGTGCCCGCCAGGGCGATGCCCGCCTCGTACTTCTCCTCGATGAAGTAGTCGTGATAGGCCTTGGGATTTTTTGAGACCATTTTGATGCCCTTGGTCTGCACCGCGCCACCTCCCTTGCAGGACCTGGGTAATCATTGTGCCACAAACGCAAGGCGTTTCGTGGTATATGACATCGTCCGCGGTTCCGGCCAAAGGCCGGGAGCGGATCGTGCCAATCCGTTGGTATAATAGTCGTTTTGCGGCTATTATACCATATCGCCGGCAGTTTTTCTGCCGGACTGCCGGCACGGCCGACAGAAAATCGGCTTAGCCGATTTGGATATGGTACAACGTCCCCGGCGGCCTTCCGCCACAGGCGGAAGGCCGTGCGCGCTCTGCGCGCCGCCGCGCTCTACGCAGCTACCGGGGTCATTATACCACAGATGTCAAGATAGCAAAAGAGAAGTTTGCCGGCGGGTACCCCTTAGGCGGGGAAATAGCGGGAGAGGGCGGAAAAGACCTCCTCCCCGGCGATGGGGAGGCCGTGCTCGGCCAGCCGGGCCTCCTGCTGGGGACCGGCCTCCTCGGTGCGGCCGTACTCGGAGAGAACGGCCTGGGCGGCCTGGGCGGCGCCGGGCAGGGAGAGCCAGTAGCGCCCCTCCCACCAGTACAGGGCCGCCCCCTCCGGCGGCGCGGACAGGGCCCGCTGGGCGGAGAGGAGGACCTCAAAGTCGGGGAAGGAGAGCCACAGGCGCTCCGGCGGGCGCACGTGGGCAAAGACCAGCACCCCCCGCTCATCCGGGTAGGCCTCGATCTCCAGCGCCCCCTCCAGGACCAGACCGGACTGGCGGAAGGCGTCCCGGGTCATGTCCAGGGCCCGCTGGGCGGTCAGGCTCTGGGGGGTGAGGCCGTGGGCGCGCAGGTCGGTGTGGGTGATGTACAGCGCGACGCTCTGGTCGCCGATGGGTTGGATGGTCATGGGGATACCTCCTCCACAGGATAGTGACAGTATATCGGACCGGCCGGGAGAGGGGCAAGCTGTAATGATTGGGTGGGCTGGAAAAGATGGTGGCGGAGAGGGGAAGAATGTGCTATAATAGGGCCTGTTAAACCGGCCGCCGGCGGCCGGCGGACAGAGCGAAAACAGACACAGGGAGGCAGACCATGGACTTGACCGAGAGGACACTGGAGAGCAAAACGGTCTACGAGGGGGTCATCGTCAGGGTCAAGCTGGACGAGGCCCAGCTCCCCAACGGGAAGAAGGCCCGGCGGGAGGTGGTGGAGCACCCCGGCGGGGTGGCCATCCTGGCCTTGGACAGGGAGGACAATGTGGCGGTGGTGCGCCAGTACCGCTACCCCTTCCACAAGGTGCTGCTGGAGCTGCCCGCGGGCAAGCTGGAGCCGGGGGAGGACCCGCGGGTGTGCGGCGTGCGGGAGCTGGAGGAAGAGGCCGGTCTGGTGGCGGACGAGTTCATTTACCTGGGCGGGCTGTACCTGTCCCCCGGGTACTCCAATGAGGTGCTCCACCTGTATCTGGCCCGGGGGCTGCGCCAGGGGGCGTGTCACCCGGATGAGGACGAGTTTTTGGAGGGGGAGCGCATCCCCTTTGCCCGGCTGGTGGACATGGTCATGGCCGATGAGATCCACGACGCCAAGACTGTGGCGGCCGTGCTCAAGGCCAAGGTGTATCTGGAGCGGACGTGAGAGGGCCCCACGGGTGTGGACCGGTGCTCTGGGGGAGGACGAAATGAACAAAAAGATTTTGATCGTCGAGGACGAGAAAAATATTGTGGATATTCTCAGCTTCAACCTGGGCCGGGAGGGATACACCACCCTGGAGGCCTACGACGGGGAGGCGGGGCTCCAGCTGGCTCTGGAGCAGGACCCGGACCTGGTGCTGCTGGACCTGATGCTGCCCAAGAAGAACGGCTTTGACGTGTGCCGGGCCATCCGGGCGGCGGGGCGGAGCACCCCGGTCATCATGCTCACCGCCCGGGAGGAGGAGACCGACAAGGTCCTGGGCCTGGAGCTGGGGGCGGACGACTACATCACCAAGCCCTTCTCCATGCGGGAGCTGCTGGCCCGGGTGAAGGCCAACATCCGCCGGGGGGACATGCTGGCCGCTGCCGCGGCCCAGGCTCCGGCCCCCCAGGCCGGCAGCCGCATCGAGGCCGGGCGCATCGCCATCGACAGCGACCTGATGATGGCCACCAAGGACGGCAGGGGCCTGGAGCTGACCCAGCGGGAGTACGAGCTGCTGAAATTCCTGGCCTCCCACCCGGGGAAGGTGTTCTCCCGGGAGGCGCTGATGGAGCACGTTTGGAACTACGAGGGCTATGTGGGCGATGTGCGGGCGGTGGACGTGGCGGTCCGCCGCCTGCGGGAGAAAATCGAGGACGACCCGGCCGCGCCCCAGTTTATCGTGACCCGGAGAGGATTGGGATACCTGTTCCACGGCTGACCAAAGCCGCAGGGAAAACGGCCGGGGCGGCCTCGGGGGTCCCCGCAGGGCGGGGCGGCCAAAGGGCCGTCAAGCGGTCTGCCCCGGCAGACCCTTGATGCCGGGCGGATTCACTCCGCCCGCGCAGATGAAAGTCAGGGGTCCCCACGGAGCCGTGCCCCGTGGGGTTCGACCCGGCCGCGCCCCAGTTCATCGTGACCCGGAGAGGATTGGGATACCTGTTCCACGGCTGAGTTCGTAGGGGCGGGTCATACCGCCATTCCATAGTTTTGCGGAAATCGACCACAGAAAGGGAGGAGGTGCGCCCGTGTTCCGCAGTCTGCACATGAAGCTGGTACTCATCATGGTGCTGCTCATCGTGTCCCTGATGACGGTGGTGGGCGCCTTCCTCATCAACTCGGTGGCCGGGTTCTACACCCGGGAGTTTTACAGCCAGATGGCCGATGTATTCAACGAGGACCAGAGCCTCTACCGCGACCTGAGCGAGAGCACCGGCGAGGAGGAGGACAGCGTGGCCATGATCCGGGATGTGCTCCGGGGCTACGCCGGCGCCCTGGGCATCGACAGCCGCACCCGGAACTACTACATTCTGGACGGGGAGACCGCCCGCTACCTGGGGGGCTCTGACGATGAGAACGGCCCCACCCTGGAGATCACCCCCAATCTCACCGCCGCCCTGGCGGGACAGTACGGCTCCCGCAGCGACCCCTCCGCCGACTATATGGACGTGGCCCTGCCCCTGGAGCGGGGCGGGGAGTCCTATATCATCTACATCCGGGACAACCGGCAGACCGTGCAGCTGCTCAACGCCCAGCTCTTCACCCTCATCGTGGAGGCGCTGTTCTTCGGGCTGGTCATCTCGGTGCTGCTCTCCTTCCTGCTGTCCAAGACCATGATCAACCCCATCGAAAAGCTGACCGCCGGGGCCCGGCGGGTGGCGGCGGGGGACTTCTCCAGCAAGCTGGAGGTGGCCTCCCGGGACGAGATCGGCGTGCTCACCGGGACCTTCAACGAGATGGCCCGGCAGCTCCAGGACACCATCCGGGAGGTGGAGAACGAGCGCAATAAGCTGGGCACCCTCTTCCTCTACATGACCGACGGCGTGGTGGCCTTCTCCCGGGACGGGGCGGTCATCCATTCCAACCCGGCGGCCGAGGAGATGCTGGGCCGGTCCATCCCCATCGGCGGCGAGGTGGGCTACACCGACCTCTTCGGAGATGTGGCCCCCCTGGAGGAGGTGCTGGGGGTGGAGGGCTCCCTCTCCGCCGAGCGGCAGGCCGGGGAGCGGAGCCTGGAGCTGCTGCTGGCCCCCTTCTCCGGGGAGGGACAGGGCGGCGTGCTGGTGGTGGTCCATGACGTGACCGAGCAGCGCAAGACCGAGGAGATGCGCCGGGAGTTCGTGGCCAACGTGTCCCACGAGCTGCGCACCCCCCTGACCAATATCCGCTCCTACGCCGAGACCCTGGCCGACAGCGCCGGGTCCCTGCCGCCGGAGACCGAGAAGAACTTCCTGGGGGTCATCCTCAATGAGTCCGACCGCATGACCCACATCGTCCAGGACCTGCTTACCCTGTCCCGGTTCGACTCGGGACGCTCCGAGCTGCGCCTGGCCCCCTTCTCCTTCGAGGCGGCCATCCGGGACATCTACAACGCCAACCTGATGGAGGCCCAGCGCCACGGCCACACCGTCCGCCTGGAGCTGGAGCCCGGTTTGCCCCAGATCGTGGGGGACCGGGAGCGCATCCTCCAGGTGATGATGAACGTGGTGTCCAACGCCATCAAGTACACCCCGGACGGAGGGCAGATCCTCCTCTCTGCCGGGCGGACGGGTGAGCGGGTGTGGATGGAGGTGGCCGACAACGGCATCGGCATCCCCAAGGCCGACCGGGGCCGCATCTTCGAGCGGTTCTACCGGGTGGACAAGGCCCGCTCCCGGGAGTCGGGGGGCACCGGACTGGGTCTCTCCATCGCCAAGGAGATCATCGACCGGCACCAGGGGACCATCGCCCTGGTGGACCGGGAGGGGCCGGGCACCACCATCCGCATTGAGCTGAACATCGGGGGGCCGGACCATGGAACGTAAGCACCGCCGCCTGATCGAGATCGGCAAGGACATCCTCATCGCCGTACTGGCCCTGTCTGCGGTCTACCTGACCTTCCGCACCCAGATCACCAATTTCGCCCCCCAGAGCGGCGGATGGCTGGGGAGCCTGGTACAGCTGGTGGGGGGCGGCGCCGGCCAGCTTCTGGGGCCGGCAGAGCCTGAGGCGCCGCGGGAGGTGCCGGTCTATCCGGCCCGTGTCGTGGTGACCAACGCCGACCTGGCCCGATACAGCGTACAGTACGACACCACAGCCACCGATGAGGTGTTCGGCCGGGTGTTCAGTGTACTGGGAGAGGCCCTCTCCTCAGCGGAGAGCCCCTCCCGGGTGAGCGAGCAGACCTGGCGGGAGGCCCTCAGCGAGCGGCCGGGGGTCTACTTCGACTTTCTGGGGCAGTATCCGCTGGAGACCCTTCTGTCCTGGCTGGAGCAGGGGGCGGAGAACGCCGCCCTCACCGGCGCGGCCCGGCGCCTCCTGCTGGCCGAGGACGGCAACGGGAGGGCGGTGCTGTACTATCATAATGCCGCCGACGGCTCGTATTATGCCTGCGGGACATCCGGGGCCGTCCTCAACCACCTGCGCTCCGCCGTAGAGGGGGTGGGGAGCAACGGCCTGAAATACGCCTTTGAATACGACAGCAGCGAGGGCCTGGCGAACCTGTATCCCTATGTGCTGCTGGACACCCAGCCCCCTTCGCCGCCGGTCTACCAGGTATCGAATCCCCTGGGGAACCTGGAGGACCAGGACGCGGTGTGGAGCCTGCTCTCCTCCATGGAGGCCCTGGGCTTTCAATCCCAGTCGGGCACTCCCTACCAGCCGGGGAGCGGCGAGTGGGTGGTGAACGAGGGGACCGACCAGCTGCGCATCAGCGCCGGGGGCACCATCAGCTTCCGCACGGACGAGGGAGCGGAGGCCCGCTACCCAGTGCTCCAGGCTGGGGAGAGTCCTACGGCCACTGAATTGCTGGACGCGGTACAGCCCATCGCCGCGGGTACCATCGGCGAGCGGTGCGGCGAGGCCCGGCTCTACCTCATCGGCCTGACCGAGCTGGCCGACGGCACATGGCAGGCCGATTTCGGCTACAGCCTGAACGGCGCGGCGGTCCAGCTGTACAGCGAGGGGTATGCCGCCCGCTTCCTCATCCGGAACGGGGCGGTAGTGGAGTTCACCCTCCACTTCCGCAGCTATACCGCCACCGGGGAGACCAGCAGCGTCCTGCCGGAGGTCCAGGCCGCCGCCGCCCTGGGCGCCCTGGAGGCGGAGGGAGGCGAGCTGGTGCTGTGCTATGAGGACAGCGGCGGGGAGACCGTTCAGGCCGGCTGGATCGCCCAGTGACCGGACAGAGACACCACAGGGGAGGGATGCGCGGTGCAGTGGTCCAAAATCAAGAATATCGTCATCCTGATCCTCTTGGTGGTGAATGCGCTCCTGCTGGCCCAGGTGGGCTACCGGGAGATGGAGAGCGCCCGCTACCGCCGGCAGGCCCGGGATGAGGCGGCCCTCCTGCTGGCCCAGAGCGGCATCCGGGTGGATGTGGCCAGCCTGCCCGAGGACCCGGGACTGCTGTCCATGCGGTGTGAGCGGGACAGCGGGGAGGAGGCTGTCCTGGCCGAGGCCCTGCTGGGCAGCAGTGCGGAGCAGCCGGACGGCAGCTTCTCCGGGGAGAGAGGCACGGTGTGGTTTTACAGCAGCGGGGAGTTCTACGCGGTGTTTGAGCCCGGGGCCTGGCAGGTGGAGACCGCGCCGGAGGCCACGGCCTACCGGGTGATGGAGCTGCTGGAGATGGAGTGTGAGACCGTTTCGGTGACGGAAACAGACGATACGGTCCTGGTACGGATGCGCCAGACCTGGGAGGGGACGCCGATCTTTTCCTGCGAGACCACGCTGACCTTTGAAGGCGGAGAGCTGCGGGAGGTCCGGGGCCGCCGGCTGCCGGGCACGCCTACCGAGACCGCTGGAAACGAAGCGATGACCGTCACCAGCGTGTTGATCCGTTTCCGCAGCGCCATTTCCGAGAGCGGCTATGTGTGCAGCGAGATCCTTAGCCTGACGGCAGGATACGAGATGACGGCGGTGCCCAGCAGCAGCACCTTTACTCTGACCCCAGTGTGGCAGGTAGAGACCGACGTGAGCACCTTCCTGCTGGAGGAGGACGGGACCTTGACCCTGGTGACCCAGGAAACGACCGGGACCTCAGCTGAACTGACGGCATAGAATACTGCAAAAGCGCCCGTTCCGCATTTGCGGAACGGGCGCTTTTTTGCGTGTTGCCGGTGGGAAATCCAGGGGAAATTGCACCCGGATGTGCCGGAAGGGACAGACACAATGGAAGAGACACGGGCCCGAACAAAAAAGAAGGAGGAAAAGAAGATGGCACAGACGGAGCATCTCGGTCTGCACCAGTGGGAGACCACAGATTCCTTTTTAAGGACGGATTTCAATGAGGACTTTGCCAAAATCGACGCGGCGGTGGGGACGATGGAAGGACATCTGGCGGCGGTACCGGTGGAGAAGATCGCCAGCGTGAACCTGGCGGAGAAGAGCAGCCAGATGGAGCTGGACCTGTCGGGCATAGATCTGAGCAGATATACCTGTCTCCGGCTGGTGTGGTATGGCGTGGGGACGGCCCGGAGCACGGTGTGTATGCGGGTCAACGGCCTGACCGGAAATATATACTACTCCCAGACGGTGGGCAGCAGTTCCGCGCAAAACGACGGAAACTATCTCTATCTGGGCGCGCTTTCCGAGGCGGACTACGGCGGCCGGGGCGGCGGCTTTGCCGACTTCTTCCCGTCCTGCACCGCGCTGGGTGGAGCGCTGTTCTACACGACACGGCCCTATTACGGCTCCGACCACTTCGCGGTGGACGGGATTGCGCTGGAGGAATTGGACAGTATTCAGATCTATTTGAGCTCCGGCGGAGAGCTGAAGGCGGGGAGTCGGGCGGCGCTGTACGGCCTGAAATGACAAAGGAAAACGAGGCCCCGGAGCGGGGCCTCGTTTTCGCTATACTTGTGGTAGGGGGATTTTACTTCAGGGTCACAGTGGGGACGCCTGCATCAGAGACAGCCACTTCGGCGGTCAGAGTAGCAGTAGCGCCGCTGTTGCCCTTCACGGTGACGGTCACAGTATAGGTCTGGCTGAACTTGAGATTGTAGACACCGTCATTCGGGGTGACAGCGCTGCCACCAGAGGCTTTCACGTCATAAGTAGCAGTGCCGCCGATCACACCGACAGCCTCAATCGTGCAGTCGATGCTCTTGCTGCCAGTCTTTACAACGCTCACAACAACGGAGGCCACGCTGGGAGTCTGACCAATGTAGGCCTTAACCACCTTGCCGGCGCCATTCGTGTACAGGGTGACGGTGGCGTTCTTGGCGATCACGCCGGTGGCGGGGATCACATTGCCCTCGTCATCCAGGTTGGAGATGTCGTCCACGGTGTAGCCGTTGGCGAAGGAGTAGGTGTAGAACTTGCTGTCGGCACCCTGGATGACCACATAGCTGTCGGTCACGTCGATGACCTTCACAGCGGTCTGCTCGGCGGTGACCTCAGTCAGGGAGGAGATGCCGTCCTTGGTCACCACGGTGTAGACCTTACCGGCCGCAGGAGTGACCTTGCCGTCGATGGTCAGAGTGGTGGCCTGGCCGTTGATGATCATGACCACGCTCTTGCCGTCAGCAGTGGTGGTCAGGGTGGCGTCGTCGCAGTAGGCGTACACGGCAGCGGAAGCCACGGAGGTGTCAGCGACCTGGCCGTTGAAGAAGATGAAGTCCACAGTGCCATTCTTAGTGACAATGACGTTGGACTTGGCAACACCGGTATTGGTGGGGATGTTGGCCACGCCGGTGTAGGAGGAGATGGTCTCCACACCAGTGGTGGGGTTCTTGTAGTAGAAGAGCACCACGGTATCGGCATCCAGATAGCTGTTCTTGGCAAC
>DVHW01000187.1 GCA_018711785.1 Candidatus Galloscillospira excrementavium | reverse complement strand
CGGGGGGCCCTGGTGGTGTGCCAGGGGGGAGAAGACGCGGCGGTGCGGCTGGAGATCGCCCAGGCGGTCTCGGCACTGACCGGCCTGGGGGCAGACAGAATATCCATTTGTAAAAGCAAGTAGGAAAGGATTGATATGCAATGAAACTCTGGAAGCGCAACGTGGTGGTGGCGGCCATCGTCCTGTTCGTCTGTGTGGCGGTCTATCTCAACTGGTCCTACAACCGGGAGGACGATACGGCCGACGCCGGAAAGACTTTGGGAGAGGCCGCTCTGGTGGGGAACCAGACCAGCGACCCCCTGGTGAGCACCACTCCGGACCCCGCCGCCTCTCCCACTCCCAGCGCCGAGCCGGACAGCACCGGCACGGGCTACTTTGCCTCCGCCCGGCTCAACCGGCAGCAGGCCCGGGACAGCGCGCTGAGCCTGCTCCAGGAGGCGGCCGCCAGTGAGGACGCCGACCAGGCCATGAAGGACGAGGCCAACGCCTCCATCCAGACCATGGCCAGCCTGACGGTGAGCGAGGCCCAGATCGAGAACCTGGTGACCGCCAAGGGCTACTCCGACTGTGTGGCCTTCATCGGGGACAACAGCGTGTCGGTGGTGGTGGCGGCCACTGAGAACGGCCTGACCGACGCCGACGTGGCCCGCATCACCGAGATCGTCATGGAGGAGACTGGGATGAGCGCCAGCCAGATCAAGATCATTGAGGCCCAGGAGTAGGGATTTGAGCGGGGTTGCGGGAAAAAGGTGATTGTATTTTTCCGTTTTTGTGGTACAATGAGAGAGCGTACAGAACCGGTACTACAAAAAAGGAGCGTGAAGAGCTGTGGGCGAAGGAAGAGAGTATATCTCCCGGAGCGATGAGCTGGGGAATATCCATATATCGGAAGACGTGCTGGCGGTCATCGCCGCCGCCGCCGCGCTGGAGGTGGAGGGCGTCGGGAGCCTGACGGCCAACCTGGGCAGCGACCTGGTGGAGATGCTGGGCGGCAAGCGGAACCTCTCCAAGGGCGTCCGGCTGACGGTGGAGGGGGAGAACATCATCGTCGACCTCTCCATCCTCATCAAGTACGGCTATGTGGTGCCCGACGTGGCCAAGCAGGTCCAGGACGCGGTCTATACCGCCATCGAGAACATGAGCGGCCTGACCCCGGAGGCGGTCAACGTCCATGTGGCCGGCGTCACCTTTGAGAAGGAGTCCAAGCACGCCTGAAGAAGAAAACGGCAGAGCATTGGGAGGAAAAAGACGGTTCCTCCCAATGTTTTTGTCCGTTTGGGGGTTTCCTTTTTGCATATGATTGTATATAATACAATTTATGCACGAGAGAGAAAACCAGGGCGCCGGCCAACGGTCCGGCGGCCCTGATGCGGAGGAGTACCATGACCAGAAACAATGCCCGAGAGCTCGCCGTCCACCTCGTATTTGAGCTGAGCTTCTCCAGCCAGACTGCCGATGAACTGCTGGAGACCGCCCTGACCCGGCAGACCTTTGCCCAAATCGGGGAGGAGGAGCCACTCTATGCGCAGTTCCCAAACGCCAAGCAGCGGGAGTACATCAGCGCGCTGGTGCGGGGAGTTTGGGCCCATGGGGTGGAACTGGACGGCTACATTTCCAAGTACGCCATCGGCTGGCGTTTTTCCCGCCTGAACCGGGTGGCGGTGGCCATCATGCGGGTGGCCATGTATGAGATCCTGTATATGCAGGATATCCCCAATGCGGCGGCCATCAACGCGGCGGTGGAGCTGACCAAGCACTACGAGGAGCCGGAGGTGGTCTCCTTCGTCAACGGCATTCTGGGCTCCTTCGTCCGGGAGGAGCAGGTGCCGGAGGTGAGCGCGCCCGCCTTCCGGGAGAGCGGCCTGTTTGAGGAGGAGACCCGGGAGGGCCCTCAGGCATGAGCTTTTTTCTGGGGATCGACACCAGCAACTACACCACCTCGGCGGCGGTCTTTGACGGGAGCGGCGGGGAGAATGTCGGCCGCCTGCTGGACGTGCCCGCCGGGGCCCTGGGCCTGCGGCAGAGCGAGGCCCTCTTTCAGCACGTCAAGCACCTGCCCGGCCTGCTCCACCAGCTGAAGGAGCGGGGGCTCCTCCGGGACATCGCCGCCGTGGCGGCCAGCACCCGCCCCCGGGCGGTGGAGGGCTCCTACATGCCCTGCTTCCTGGCCGGGGAGGGCCAGGGCCGCGCCCTGGCCGACGCGATGGACGTGCCCTTTGTCCCGGTCTCCCACCAGCAGGGGCACCTGGCCGCCGCGGCCTGGTCCGCCGGGCGGATGGATCTGCTGGACCGGCCCTTTCTGGCCTGGCACCTGTCCGGCGGGACCACCGAGCTGCTCCTGGTCTCCCCGGAGGAGGGGAACCTCCGGGCGGAGAAGCTGGGGGGGACCAGCGACCTCTCGGCAGGCCAGCTCATCGACCGGACCGGGCAGAGGCTGGGCCTGGCCTTCCCCGCCGGAAAGGCGCTGGAGGCGCTGTATCCGGCAGAAGGAGCACGAGCGGTATTTCCTGTGAAGTTAACTGACTTTACCTTTTCCCTCTCCGGCATGGAAAACCAGGTGAAGGGACTGCTGGAGCGGGGCGGAACGCCGGCGGAGGCGGCCAGGTTCACGTTGGACACCCTCATCGACATCATCCTGCGGACCACCCGGGCGGCCATGGCGGACCACCCCGGCCTGCCGGTGCTCTGTTCCGGCGGCGTGGCCTCCAACGCCCAGCTGCGGGAGGTCCTGTCCCGGGACTGCGGCGCCCTGTTCGCCCAGCCCCGCTATGCCACGGACAACGCCATGGGCGCGGCCATCCTGGCCTTTCGGTGCGGAAGGGGGGCGGCGGCATGAGGCAGTCCAATATGCCTGTCTATACGGTCTCCCAGGTGAACCAGTACATCAAGGACCTGCTGGACGGGGACGGCGCCCTGGGCGGCATCTACATCCGCGGGGAGCTGTCCAACTACAAGATCTACCCCTCGGGCCACCACTACTTCTCCATGAAGGACGCCGGGGGCGCCATCCGGTGCGTGATGTTCCGGCGGGAGGCGGCGGGCCTCCGGTTCCGGCCGGAGAACGGCATGAAGGTCATCGCCTTCGGCCGGGTGACGGTCTTTCCCCGGGACGGGCAGTACCAGCTCTACGTCAGCCAGCTCACCCCCGACGGCGTGGGGGAGCTGTATGTGGCCTTTGAGCAGCTCAAGGCCCGCCTGAGCGCCGAGGGGCTCTTTGACCCCGCCCACAAGAAGCCCCTGCCCGCCTTCCCGGAGCGCATCGCCCTGGTGACCTCCCCGGCGGGGGCGGCGGTGCGGGACATGCTGCGCATTTTGGGGGCCCGCTGGCCTATGGCAGAGGTGGCGGTGGTGCCGGTGCGGGTCCAGGGGGCAGAGGCCCCGGGGGAGATCGCCGCGGCGCTGGACTGGGTCAACCGGGCGCGCGCGGCCGACCTCATCATCACCGGCCGGGGCGGCGGGTCCATGGAGGACCTGTGGGCCTTCAACGAGGAGGTTGTGGCCCGGGCCATTTACCGCTCGGACATCCCGGTCATCTCGGCTGTGGGACACGAGCCGGATATCACCATCGCGGACTTTGTGGCCGACCTGCGGGCGGCCACCCCCTCCAACGCCGCCGAGCTGGCGGTGCCCGACCAGAGCGAGGTGGCCGCGGTCCTGCGGCAGAGCCGGGCCCGGATGGGACAGGCCTTCTCCCGGCGGGTGAGCGAGGCCCGCCGGACCTTGGAGCGGTGCCAGAACAGCCGGGCCCTCCAGAGTCCCATGAACTATGTGGAGGACCGCCGGGTCCTTCTGGACTACCAGCGCACCCGGCTGGCCCGGGGCCTGTCGGACAGCCTGAACCGGGAGCAGCAGCGCCTGGGCCGGCTGGCCGCCGCCCTGGACGCCATGAGTCCCCTGAAGGTGCTGGGACGGGGGTACGCCATCGCCCGCAAGGCCGACGGCACGGTGCTCACCTCGGTGAAGGACGCTGTTCCGGGCGACGCGCTCTCCCTCCGCCTGGCGGACGGGGAGGTCCCCTGCGTGATTGCGGAAAAACCGTAAGGAGTTTTCATATGGCAGAGAAAAAGCAGACATTTGAGCAGTCCATGGCCCGGCTGGAGGAGATCGTGACCCAGCTGGAGCGGGGCGACGTGCCACTGGAGGAGGCCCTGCGCCTCTTTGAAGAGGGCACGGCACTGATGAAGAAGAGCTCCGCCATGCTGGACAAGGCGGAGCAGAAAATCGTCAAGCTGACCGCCGGACCCGACGGCAAGGCCGAGGAGCGTCCGCTGGACGGGGAGGGCTGAACATGCTGCCGGAGACCAGGCTCCAACAGGATGTGGAGCAGATTGAGGAATTTCTGCGCCGCTGCTTCGGCGGCCGCCCACCCCGGGCCGACCTCTACGACGCCATGGAGTACAGCCTGCTGGCCGGCGGCAAGCGGCTGCGGCCGGTTTTGGCGCTGGAGACCTGCCGCATGTGCGGCGGCCGGCCGGAGGAGGCGCTGCCCTTCGCCTGCGCCGTGGAGCTGGTACACACCTACTCCCTCATCCACGACGACCTGCCCTGCAT
>DVHW01000186.1 GCA_018711785.1 Candidatus Galloscillospira excrementavium | reverse complement strand
GAAAAACCGCATCGCAGACCTGCGCCGGGCGCGCCGCCTCACCCAGGAGGAGCTGGCCGAGGCCGTGGGGGTCACCCGCCAGACCATCATCTCCCTGGAGAGCGGGCGGTACAACGCCTCCCTCCTGCTGGCCCACCGGCTCGCCCGGCACTTCGGCCTGGCCATTGAGGACGTATTTCTGTTCGATGAGGAGGACTCCGTATGAAGCGAAACCGCCGTGCCCCTTCCCCCCTGCTCCAGCTGGGCATCCTGCTCTTTTTTGCCGGCAGCGGCGCCGGGCACCTCTCCCTTCTGTCCGAGGCCGCGTGCAGCTTCCTCTGCGGCGCCGGGGCGGGGCTGGGCCTTGTGACCCTGTTTCTGCGCTCCCCCCTCTCCCGCCCCCTCCGGGCGTGGAAAAACAGCATTCTAAGGAGGTCCTGACCATGCTGCTGCGTCTGTTTCTCGCCGGACAGGGTGATTTCAAGGCCGTGCTCCGCCGCCGGAGCCGCCTGCTGGTGTTGTGCATCGTCCTTGGAGTTGCTGCTGCGGCGGCCGGCTTCACACTGGAGGCCCTGGGGGCCCCCCTGCCCAATGTGGCCCTGGGCTTCTACGCCGGCACTGGCACCGGCATCGCCCTCTTCGGCGCGGTGGGGCTCATTGCCGCCCGCCGCACCCTGCGGAACGAGAAAAAGCTCCGCGCCGCCGAGATCAAGGAGACCGACGAGCGCAGGAGGGAGGTCGCCCGCCGGGCCGCCTCTGCCGCCACCCTGTTTCTTGTCCTTCTGACCTATGTGGCCATGCTGGTGGCCATTGCAGTGGACTGGACGGTGTTTTTCACCCTCATCACCGTGGTGATGGTCTTTGCCGGGGTGTTCTTCTGCTGCCTGGTCTACTACGACCGCAAGCTATGACCACGCCGCCCCGCCGCCTCACCCTCACGGTGTCCCCGGACCTGGCCGGGAGGAAGGTGGACTTCCTCCTGCGGCGCTGCCTGGGCCTCTCGGGCACCCTCGTCCGCCGGGCCAAGTGGCTCCCCGGCGGCATCACCCTGGACGGGGAGCCGGTCCACACCGACCACACCACTGGGGCCGGGCAGGTGCTGTCGGTGCTGGTGGGGGATTTGGAGCGCCGCAGCGGCGTCCTCCCCGCCCCCGGGCCCCTGGACATCGTATACGAGGACGAGGATCTCATCGTCCTCAACAAGGCCCCCGGCGTGCTGGTCCACCCGGGCCACGGCCACTTTTCGGATACTCTGGGTAATTTTCTGCTCCATTATTACGACTCCAGGGGGCTGACCGCCGACTTTCACCCGGTCCACCGGCTGGACAAGGGCACCAGCGGCCTGCTGGTGGTGGCCAAGCACGCCCACGCCCAGGAGGTGCTGAAGGAGGCTCTCCACACCCCCGCCTTCCGCCGGTATTACCTGGCGGTGTGCGAGGGAACGCCGGAGCCGCGGTCGGGGGTCATCGACGCCCCCATCGGCCGCCTGCCCGGCTCCCTCCTGGCCCGGGAAGTGCGGCCCGACGGGCAGCGCGCCCGCACCCGCTACCGGGTATTGGAGCGGGCAAATGGCTGCACTCTCCTGGCCCTGGAGCTGGAGACAGGGCGCACCCACCAGATCCGGGTCCACCTGGCCCACCTCGGCCACCCCCTCACCGGGGATTTTCTCTACGGCACCGAGGACCCCGCCCTCATCCCCCGCCCGGCCCTCCACTCCCACCGCATCTCCCTCATCCATCCCGTTACGGGGGAGCACCTGTCCTGGACCGCTCCCCTCCCGGCCGACATGGCCCGCCTCATTACACCGACAAAGGAGCCCGAACGATGAAAGACCTGATCTTCGCCCTGCTGCACCCCTTCCTCAAGCTGTACATCCGCGTCAAGTTCCGCAACGACTACTGGGCCCTGAAGGAGCGCCTCCAGCGCCGCCCGTCCAAGCTCCTCCGCCTGGCCTATGAGCACCACTTCATGGCCCTAGGGAGCTTTGTGGGCCTGGGGAGCCGTATTGAGGGCAAACCCTACTTCCCCCACGGCTGCCGGGGGGTGTTCATCTCCAGCGGCGCCACGCTGGGGAAGGACGTGATTATCTTCCAGCAGGTCACCATCGGCTCCAACACCCTCCCCGACTCCAAGCGGCCGGGGAGCCCCGCCATCGGGGAGGGCTGCTACATCGGCGCGGGGGCCAAGATCATCGGCGGCATCACGGTGGGCCACCACTGCCGCATCGGGGCCAACGCGGTGGTCTACGAGGACATGCCGCCCTACTCGGTGGCGGTGTGCGCCCCCACCCGGGTGCTCCAGAAGGACGGCCTGGACAACGCCTTCCGCACCGTCATCGACGGGGAGCCCTACCTCAGCCGGGACGGCCGCCTGGTGCGGGACACCGCGCCCGGCGAGGGGAAGGTCCCCGCCGGGGTGGAGTGAGCCTTTTGAAAACAGAGGACCGCAGGACATTTCGTCCTGCGGTCCTCTTGTTCTGTTCAGGAGGCGGTCCCCGCCGGGACCTGGTCCAGGCCGCACTTGCGCTCCCACCGGCCGCTGCGCCAGCGCAGGGCGCAGAGCACGCCCCGGAGGATAAGGTCGGCGGCCATGGCGATCCACACCCCGGCCAGGCCCACCTTCAGGCCGTAGACCAGGATGGGGGCCAGCACGATGCGCACCCCCCACATGCACCCCAGGCTGAGGAACATGGGGAATTTCACATCTCTGGCCCCCCGCAGGGCGCCGGAGAGGACGATGGACAGGGCGAAGAAGGGCTCGGCCACCGACACGATGCGCAGCACCGCCGCCGCCTCGTCCACCACGGCGGCGTCCGAGTTGAAGAGGGAGGCCAGCGGTGTGGCCAGCAGGAAGAGGAGCACCCCCGTCCCCACGCACAGCAGGAACCCCGCCCAGGCGGACAGGGTGCCGTAGGCCCGGGCATCCTCCCGGGACCGGGCCCCCACTGCCTGGCCCACCAGGGCGATGGCCGCGTAGGAGATGCCGTAGGCCGGCAGGTAGCACAGCCCCTCTGCCGTGGTGGCGATCTGGTTGGCGGCCAGGGACACCGTGCCCAGGGAGGCCACCACGAAGGTCATGGCGATCTGCCCCAGGTTGATGGTGGCTCGCTCGGCCGCCGAGGGCAGGCCCAGCTTCACCGCCTGGCGGATGATCTCCCGGTCGGGCCGGAAATCGTCCCGGAGGGAGATGCGGTACCGGTCCCCCTGGCGGAAGGCGGCGTGGAGCATCCCCACCCCCGCCGCGGTCAGGGCCACCGCCGAGGCGATGGCCGCCCCCGCCGGGCCCAGCCCCGCGCCGGGGATGGTGAAGGAGCCGCCCCAGAGGGATGCCTCCCGGGTGGGGTAGATGAGGAAGAAGTTGAGGACGATGTTGAGGAGGTTGGCGGCGGTGTTGAAGTAGAGGGGGGTGCGGGTGTTCCCCAGGCCCCGGAGGATGGCGGAAAAGACGGCGCTGGCCGCCACGAAGGGCATGGCCAGGGTGTAGAACCGCAGGTAGGCCACCGCCTGGGGCAGCACGTCGGGCTCCGCCCCCAGCCACCGGGGGATGAAGCCGGCCAGGGCCTGGAAGAGCACCAGGGCCCCGCCGCCGCACACCGCCGCGGCCAGCACGCCCTGCCGGATGACGGCCCTCACCCGCCCGTCGTCCCCCGCGCCCACGGCGTGGGAGACCTGGACCGAATAGCCCACCCCCGCGCCAGCCAGGATGCCGTTGATGAGCCAGATGGAGGCGGCGTTCACCGACACGGCGGCGGTGGCCGCCGCCCCCATGACGCCCACCATGGCGGTGTCGGCGTAGCTGACCAGGGTGGCCAGGATCTGTTCGACGATGGCGGGCCAGGCCAGCCGCCACATGATGCGCATGCGGCCGTCCCGCGTCAAGCTGCCGGGATGCATAACACAAATCTCCTCTGCTGCATATTCCCTGCCTCACCCATCACACACCGGTGAGGTCAAAGGGGGGGATAAAGCCCTCGTCCGCCGACAGGAGCTCCTGGGTAAACCCGTCCAGGTCCAGGGCGGCGAGGTACTCCTCCGCCGCCCGCTTTTCCCCCTTGCGGAGGGGCCGATCCAGGCTGGGCATGGTCCTGGCCCGGCCAAAGGGGGTGTACTGGCTCATGAGGGAGAAGAGCACCGTGTAGGGCGGGAAGGCCCCGGCCACCCAGTCCATCACCGCCTTGGCCTCCCCTACCCGTCCGGGCAGGACCAGGTGGCGGATGAGCACCCCCTTTTTCAGCAGGCCCTCCCCGTCCAGTTCATAGGGCCCGGTCTGGCGGACCATCTCCCGGATGGCGGCGGTGGCCGCCTCCGGGTAGTCCGGCGCGCCGGAGCAGGTCCGGGCGGTCTCCCGGTCCAGGTACTTCAGATCGGGCAGGTAGACCTGCACCTTTCCCTCCAGGGCCCGGAGGGTCTCCACCCGGTCGTACCCGCCGGAGTTCCACACCACCGGCACCGGCAGGGGCTCAGAGAGCACCCGGGAGAGGACGTGGGAGAAGTGGGTGGGGTTGACCAGGTTGATGTTGTGGGCCTCCTGGGCGATGAGTTCATAAAAAATCTCCCGCAGGCGGGAGGGGGAGATGGCCTTGCCGAAGTTATCGTGGCTGATGGCCTCGTTCTGGCAGAACACGCACTGGAGGGAGCAGCCCGAAAAGAACACGGTGCCCGACCCCCTGGTGCCCGAGATGGGGGGCTCCTCCCAGGGGTGGAGGGCCGCCCGGGCCACCACCGGCAGGGCGGGCATGCCGCACAGGCCCTCCCCTGCCGTGTCGGTGCGGAGGGCCCCGCAGCGGCGGGGGCAGAGATTGCAGACCATGGCGGGGCTCCTTTCCGTCCGCCCCACGGGGCGGGCAATTTTTTGCTCCGGCGGGGCGGTTGCTGGGACAGCATCTCTTGGTTCCACAAGGGCGCACACTGCGCCCGCTTATCAGAAGCTGGGCTCCTCGTCCCGCAGCCGCTCCTCCACCAGGTACTGAAAGCTCTGGAAAGCGTTGGGCACGGCGTACTCCCGCCGCAGCTCCTCCCGGCCGGCCCACACCCAGCCCTCGGGCAGCGCCTCCCCCTTTGTCTCAATCAGGCGGGCGGTCATGTGCCACTCGATATGGGTAAAGATATGCTTCCCCGTGCCGCCGAATTCCTCCGCCGCCGGCTCGATGCCCCAGGCGGCCAGGGCGTCCGACGCCGGAGAGAACTCGTTGGGGTACTCCCACAGCCCGGCCAGCAGGCCCTTCTCCCCCCGGCGGCGCAGGGCCACCCGGCCGCCGTGGAAGAGGAGGAACACCGTCCGCTCCTCCACCCGCCGGGGCCGCTTGGCCGCCTTGACGGGCAGCTCCCCGGTGCGCTCCTCCCGGTGGGCGGTGCAGAAGCCCTCCGCCGGGCACTGGCCGCACAGGGGCGCGCCGTTGGGCAGGCACACGGTGGCCCCCAGGTCCATCATGGCCTGGTTGAACTCCCCCGCCATACCCCGGGGCAGGATGTCCGCCAGGGCGGCGCGGATGCGCTCCTTGGTGTCCGCCCGGGTGATGTCCCCGCTGTCCCCGGTGATGCGGGTCACCACCCGCAGCACGTTGCCGTCCACCGCCGGCACATCCTCCCCAAAGGCGATGGAGGCGATGGCCCCGGCGGTGTAGTCCCCCACTCCGGCCAGGGTGCGCAGGTCCTTGTAGGTCCGGGGGAACTGGCCGCCCCAGTCCTCCATCACCTGCCGGGCGGCCTTCTGGAGGTTGCGGGCCCGGTTATAGTACCCCAGGCCCTGCCACAGCTTCATGAGCTGGTCCTCCTCCACCGCCGCCAGGTCGGCCACGGTGGGCAGGGCCGCGAGGAAGCGGCGGTAGTACTCCATCACCGCCGCCACCCGGGTCTGCTGGAGCATGATCTCAGAGAGCCACACGTGGTAGGGCGTGGGGTCGCTGCGCCAGGGCAGGACCCGGGCGTGCTCCCGGTACCAGGTGAGCAGGGGGATGGGCAGCTGTTCCAGTTCCTTCAAGGCTTGACCTCCGTCCCTCCGGAGGAGGGTCTTTATGATGTGACATGGCTGTATTATATAATGGCCCGCCCGGTTTTTCAAGGCGGGCGGGCGCCGGATTTTGACGGGCAGAGGGCCCCGGCATCCCGCGGGATGCCGGG
>DVHW01000185.1 GCA_018711785.1 Candidatus Galloscillospira excrementavium | reverse complement strand
AGGGCATGAAGCCGGTCTACTGGTGCCCCCACGACCAGACCGCCCTGGCCGAGGCGGAGATCGAGTACCAGGACGACCCCTGCACCACCATCTTCGTGAAGTTCCCCGTCCGGGACGACCTGGGCAAGCTGGGCCAGTATGCCGACCTGAGCAAGACCTACTTCGTCATCTGGACCACCACCCCCTGGACCATCCCGGGGAACATGGCCATCTGCGTCAACGCCGAGTTCGACTATGTACTCCTCCAGGCCCCGGGCGGCGAGGTGTATATCCTGGCCAAGGAGCTGGCCGAGAAGGTCTGCCAGGCCGCGGGCCTCGACTACGCCGCCTGCACCGTCCTGGCCACCCTGAAGGGCGGCGAGTTCGAGCTCATGACCGCCAAGCACCCCCTCTTTGACCGGGACAGCGTGATTTTGTGTGGGGAGCACGTCACCCTGGACGCCGGCACCGGCTGCGTCCACACCGCCCCCGGCTTCGGCGCCGACGACTTCAATATCTGCAAGCAGTACGACGCCGCCGGCCTGACGGACATCGGCACCCCCGTGCCGGTGAACGCCAAGGGGGTCATGACCGACGAGCGGTATGACGGCCAGTTCTACGCCAAGGGCAACGACCTGGTGGTCTCCGACCTGGAGGCCGAGGGCTTTCTGCTGGCCAAGGAGCGCATCACCCACTCCTACCCCCACTGCTGGCGGTGCAAGCACCCCATCATCTACCGGGCCACAGAGCAGTGGTTCTGCTCCGTGGACGCCATCAAGGACGCCGCCGTCCAGTCCTGCGAGGGCATCCAGTGGCACCCCGCCTGGGGCAAGGAGCGCATGGCCTCCATGATCACCGAGCGCAGCGACTGGTGCATCTCCCGCCAGCGGGTGTGGGGCGTGCCCATCCCCATCTTCTACTGCGCCAAGTGCGGCAAGGACATCGTTACACCCGAGACCATCCGGCGGGTCTCCGACCTCTTCCGGGCGCACGGGAGCAACGTGTGGTTTGACCAGGAGGCCGACGAGCTGGTGCCCGAGGGCCTCAAGTGCCCGGTGTGCGGCCACGACCACTTCACCAAAGAGACCGACATCATGGACGTGTGGTTCGACTCCGGCTCCACCCACGCCGCCGTGCTGGACGAGCGGCCCTACCTCCACTTCCCCGCCGACATCTACCTGGAGGGGGGCGACCAGTACCGGGGCTGGTTCCAGTCGAGTATGCTCACCTCCATCGCCGCCAAGGGGGTGGCCCCCTACAAGCAGATCATCACCCACGGCTGGACCGTGGACGGCGAGGGCAAGGCCATGCACAAGTCCCTGGGCAACGCCGTGGGCCCGGAGGAGGTCATCAAGGACTACGGTGCCGACCTGCTCCGCCTGTGGGTGGCCTCGGCCGACTACACCCAGGACATGCGCATCTCCAAGGAGATTATGAAGCAGCTCTCCGACGCCTACCTGAAGATCCGCAACACCGCCCGGTACATGCTGGGCAACCTGAACGGCTTTGACCCGGACAACGACGCGGTGGCCTGGGAGAACCTGGAGGAGCTGGACAAGTGGGCCCTCTCCCGGCTCAACACCCTGGCCAGGACAGTGCGGGAGTACTACAACAAGTACGAGTTCCACGGGGTGTACCGCAGCGTGTACAACTTCTGCGTGGTGGACCTCTCCAACTTCTACTTCGACGTCATCAAGGACCGGCTCTACTGTGGCCACCTGGCCACCCGCCGCTCCGCCCAGACCGCCCTCTACCGCATCCTGGACGGCATGACCCGCCTCATCGCCCCCATTCTGGCCTTCACCAGCGACGAGATCTGGGGGGCCATGACCCACGCCAAGGACGCCAACGCCGAGAGCGTGCTCCTCAACGACATGCCCGACTACGACCCCGCCCTGGCCCTGGACGAGGCCGCCCAGGCCCGGTGGGACGCGGCCATGGCCCTGCGCGCCGACGTGAACAAGGCCCTGGAGCTGGCCCGGAGCGAGAAGCGCATCGGCAAGAGCCTGGAGGCCGCCGTCACCCTCCACTTCGGCCCCGAGGCCCAGGCGGTGGACAGCGCCCTGGCCGAGCTGGACGCCGGGGAGATGGCCGACCTGTGCATTGTCTCCGCCCTGGACCGCTCCGCCGCTCCGGTGGAGGGGTACGCCGGCGAGGCGGTGCCCGGCCTGACCGTGAAGGTGGAGAGCGCCGCCGGGGAGAAGTGCCAGCGCTGCTGGAAGTACGACGAGCACGTGGGCGAGGACGGCCTCTGCCCCCGCTGCCGCAGCGTGGTGGACGCGGAGGGGTAAGCCCGCGGAAAATAAGAAAACGAGACCGGCGTCCACCGTCAGGTGGGCGCCGGTCCTGTTTCTGTGAGATGTCGCCCTGCAATCATTCGTAACCGATTTGTAATGGGAAAGAGGGGAAACCGGAGGAAAAAGCGGATAAAATGGAGCTGACAAGGAGGAGAGCACCATGAAGCGACGTGTCTGCGCGGCCCTGCTGGGCCTGAGTCTCCTGCTCTGCGCCGCCTGTCAGGCGCAGCCCCCCGCCGGGACCCCCACGCCCACGCCCACGCCGGAGGCCGCGGCCACCCATACCCCCACCCCGACGCCGGCGCCCACGCCTACGCCCACGCCGGTGACGGAGGAGATCGCCTTTACCTGGGAAACAATGCCCCGGCTGGACGGCTCCACCTCCACCGAGCCCCTGGCCAGGGCCATCTGCAGCGTCCTGCTGGGGGAGAGCCTGGAAGAAGTGGGCCCGGTGATCCGCTTCTCCAGGACCACCGCCTCCTACCAGCGGCTGATGGCGGGGAACGCCGACGTGCTCATCGCCGGGGAGCCGGAGCCCGCCGTCATGGCCGAGCTGGAGGAGAAGGGGGACTGGCTTCTCACCCCCTTTGCCACCGACGCATTCGTCTTTGTGGTCAATGAGGGCAACCCGGTGGACTCCATCACCGTGGAGCAGGCCCGGCAGATCTACAGCGGCGAGATCACGAATTGGAAGGAGCTGGGCGGTAATGACCTGCCCATCGCCGCGTTCCAGCGCAACAGCGAGGCGGGCAGCCAGGCCCTAATGGAGAAGCTGGTCATGGGGGACACCCCCATGATGGAGGCCCCCACGGACTTCATTGCCGGGGCCATGGGCCAGCTGATGGAGGCGGTGAAGGGCTATGACAACACCGCCGGGGCCATCGGGTACAGTGTATACTACTATGCCGAGGAGATGGAAATGGCCCAGGGGCTCAAGCTCCTGGCGGTGGACGGCGTGGCCCCCAGCGACGAGACCATCCGGGACGGGACCTATCCCCTGCTCAACCCCTATTATGTGGCGGTGGCCAAAGACGCCCCGGCGGACAGCCCGGAGCGCATTCTCTACGATTGGATCCTGGGTCCGGAGGGCCAGGCGCTGGCGGAGCGGGAGGGCTATGTGCCCGTGGGGGCCAGCGGGGGCCCCTCGGTTCCCGTGACCGTCCACTGGGACGCGCTGGCGGATCCGGAGCTCCGGGAGCCGGTGGGGGGCCGGTGGTATGAGGAGTACACCGACCGCCTCCTTCCCCGGGAGGACTACGGGACGCTGATCCCCTACGCCGGGCAGCGGCTGGGCGAGAGCTGGGAGCTGGACAGCGGCTGTCTCTACGGCCTGATGACCACCGATGGCGACGTGGTGGTGGACCCGGTATATGGCGAGGTGTTTCGCCCCTCCTACACAAAGGACGGCGAGATACGGCTCCACGAGCTTCTTGTGCTGGCCCAGGGAGAGGCGGGCAGTCAGGAGTACGACCCGGCAGAGTACACCATCGCCGCCCCGGACGGCAGCTGGGTGATGGAGGAGACCTTCCAGGCTGTCCTCTCCTCGGAATGGGGGGTGCTGCTGATTGGCCGGGACGGCTGGCTGCTGGGGGACGGCACGGGGCGGCAGTGGGAGAAGCTGACCCTCCGCGACCTGCAGATGACCCAGGAGGAGCTGGAGCTTTTTATCGGCGGCTGCCGGGCCTCTGATACGGGGATCGGGGCGTGGCGCGGGAGCGGTATCCTTGTGAGCCATGTGGACGAGGACCATCTGGAGGTGTTCGACCTGGACACCCGGGAGAGAGCGGTGCTCACCTGGCAGGAGTGGCAGGACCTGCCCGGGTCCTCGGAGGCCCTGCGGCCCAGGCCCCCGATCGGAACGGTCTACACCCGGGAGGGGGAACCTATCCCGGAGGGACAGATTTCCTCCTGGGAGTATCTCTTTGACCCGGTCTACGGGGAGGAGCGGCAGGCGGCCTATCTGGAGGTGCGCTCTGGTGAGTCCTATGTGGGCTGCATCTGCAACCGGAGTGGAGAGACCGTGCTGGAGGTCCCGGCGGGCTACGCCTACCACGGGAGACCCTCGGCCATGTTCGGCCTGTATCTGGACGGCGGGTATACCCAGGTGCGGCTGGTGGGCCGGATGCTGGAGGTGCTGGAGGAGAACTGGGCCAGCTACTACGATCTGGACACCATGGCCTGCGTGTTCCGCACCTCCCTGGGCTATTACCAGGGCTGAGGCCCGGGAGACCGGGACGAGGTGGCGGGGGCTTTGTGCCTGCCGCCCCGCGTTTCCCTGTTGTGGCCCGCCCCCCTTCGTGGTACAATAGGGGCACCGATTCCCCACAAGGAGGCCCGATATGCTCTACACCGTCATCGCCGTTGCCCTGGTCCTGCTGGACCAGGTGGTCAAATTTCTGGTCCGCGCCAATATCCCGCTGTATACTTCCGTCACTTTTATACCCGGAGTCATGGACCTGACCTATGTCCAGAACACCGGCGCCGCCTTTTCCCTCCTCAATGAGCACACCTGGGTGCTCACCCTCATCTCCGCCGTGGTCTCGGTGGTCCTGGTGGTGATGCTGGTGAAGCGGGTCTTCCGCACCCGGGCGGCCAATGCCCTGCTGGCGGTGGTGCTGGCCGGGGCGGTGGGCAACCTCATCGACCGGGTGGCCTTCGGCTATGTCACCGACATGTTCAAGACCACCTTTATGAACTTCGCCGTGTTCAATGTGGCCGACATCTGCCTGGTGTGCGGCATCATCGCCCTGTGTATCTACGTGCTGTTCTTCTACGACAAGCTGGAGAAGAAGGAGGAGCCCCATGACGCCCCTGACGCTGACTGCTGACCGCGCCGGGGAGCGGGTGGACCAGTTCCTCGCCCGGCAGCTGCCCCAGCTCTCCCGCTCCGCAGCCCAGCGGCTGCTGGAGCAGGGGGCGGTGCTCCGGGGCGGCGGGGCGGTGAAGAAAAACGAAAAGACCACGCCCGGGGAGACCTACACCCTCCTCCTCCCCGACCCGGAGCCGGTGGAGGCCGTGCCCCAGGACATCCCCCTGGACGTGGTGTACGAGGACGCCGACGTCATCGTGGTCAACAAGCCGGTGGGCATGGTGGTCCACCCGGCGGCGGGCCACCCGGACGGCACCCTGGTCAACGCCCTGCTCTACCACTGCGGGGACTCCCTCTCCGGCATCAATGGGGCCCTGCGCCCGGGCATCGTCCACCGCATCGACCGGGACACCTCGGGCCTCCTCATCACCGCCAAGAACGACGCCGCCCACCTCTCCCTGGCCGCCCAGCTCCAGGACCACTCCCTCTACCGGGAGTACGAGGCGGTGTGCGTAGGTGGGATGCGGGAGGACGCCGGCACGGTGGACGCCCCCATCGGCCGCCACCCGGTGGACCGGAAGAAGATGGCCATCG
>DVHW01000184.1 GCA_018711785.1 Candidatus Galloscillospira excrementavium | reverse complement strand
CCCTTCCACGTCGGAGCAAAGTCCGCTTTGCTCCGACGTTTTTTTATGCCAGAGGCAAAAAAGACGTCATCCGCCCGCTCCCTTGCGCCTCCTTTCCAACTGCGACCCGCTGCGCTGGGCTCGCAGTTGGTGTGACGCCCTGCGGGCGGGCATTTTCGCTGAAACGGAACTATCGGTTTGCCGATGCAACAAAAAATGTAATTCGTTTCGCTTTCTTGGGAAAGATACTCCTGCTTCAAAAAGGAAAGGAACATAACAGGTATGGAAGAGATCTATCAATTCGACGGAGAGATCAAGGCGGTGCCTGGCCTGGACGGGGCCTATGTGGAGATCCCCTTTGATGTCCGGGAGACCTTTGGCAGGGGCCGAGTGCCGGTCCACGCCACCTTTGACGGCGTACCTTATGATGGCCAGGTAGTCCGGATGGGGACTCCCTGCCACATCATCGGCATACGCAAAGAGATCCGGCGGCAGATCGGAAAAGGCCCGGGGGACCTGGTCCATGTCACGCTCCGGGAGCGGAGAGACCACTGACACGGGAAGATGAGAGGCCGCATGAGAAGGACAGCGGCAAAGTACCCCTGCGCTACTTGAAACGCAGGGGTACTTTTGGAAATGCGGCGGCATTAAAAGCGGTTGAGGGGGATGGACCCGTCGTCGGCCTGCTTTTCGATGGACTTGATGACGATGTAGTAGCTGTACCCGCTCTCGGTCTCAATGAGCACCCGGTCGCCCACCTTTTTGCCCAGCACTGCCCGCCCCACCGGGGACTCCCGGCTGATGAGGCCGTGGAGGGCATCCTGCCGCATGGTGGTGACGATCTGGTAGCTCTCGTCCACATCATCCTCCTCCACGTGGACCGTCACCTTGTCGTAGAGTCCCACCGCGTCGGCCGAGGAGCGGTCGGACACGATGACTGCGGTGCGGATCATGTTTTCCAGAAAGCGGATGCGGCTCTCGTTCCGGTTTTTCTCCTGCTTGGCGGCCTTGTACTCAAAGTTCTCGCTCAAATCGCCAAAGCCCCGGGCTTCCTTGACCGCCTCCAGGAGCTTGGGCCGCAGCTGGATGCGCCGGTAGTCCAGTTCCTCCCTCATCTTCTGGATGTCCTTGCGGGTCAGTTCGTTATGCATGGCAAAAGACCTCGGTTTCCTCTGAAGTTCAATACCAATATTAAACCGCACTTCGGCCGGTTTGTCAAAAAATTTTCTCTCCGCCGCCGGCCGCTCTTGTCTTTTCCCCTCCGGTTCAGTAGAATAGAGGAAAACGGCCCATGATGCCGTCCGAAGGAGGAGCGCCATGAAGAGCGATATTGAGATTGCACAGGCCGCCCAGATCTGGCCCATCGACCGGATCGGAGCGGAGCTGGGCCTGACGGAGGACCAGCTGGAGCCCTATGGCCGCACCAAGGCCAAGGTGGACGTGAACGCCCTGAAGGACAAGCCCCGGAGGGGCAAGCTGATCCTGGTCACCGCCATCAACCCCACCCCGGCGGGGGAGGGAAAGACCACCACCAGCGTGGGCCTGGCCGACGCCCTGCACCGCCTGGGGAAGCGGGTGGTCCTGGCTCTGCGGGAGCCCAGCCTGGGCCCGGTGTTCGGCGTGAAGGGGGGGGCGGCCGGCGGCGGCTACGCCCAGGTGGTGCCCATGGAGGACATCAACCTCCACTTCACCGGGGACTTCCACGCCATCGGCGCGGCCAACAACCTCCTGGCCGCGATGCTGGATAACCACATCCACCAGGGCAACGAGCTGGACCTGGACGTGCGGCGCATCACCTGGAAACGCTGCGTGGACATGAACGACCGGCAGCTGCGGAATATCGTCTGCGGCCTGGGGGGCAAGACCAACGGAGTGCCCCGGGAGGACGGGTTCGACATCACGGTGGCCAGCGAGATCATGGCGGTGCTGTGCCTCGCCACCGGCCTGATGGACCTGAAGGCCCGGCTGGGCCGCATGGTGGTGGGCTATACCCGGGCCGGCCGCCCGGTCACCGCCCACGACCTGAGGGCCGAGGGCGCTATGGCCGCCCTGCTGAAGGACGCCATCAAGCCCAACCTGGTCCAGACTCTGGAGCACACCCCCGCCCTCATCCACGGCGGGCCCTTCGCCAATATCGCCCACGGCTGCAACTCCATCTCCGCCACCGACGCCGCCCTGCGCCTGGGCGACTATGTAGTCACCGAGGCGGGCTTCGGCGCCGACCTGGGGGCGGAGAAGTTTTTGGACATCAAGTGCCGCGCCGGCGGCCTCCAACCGGACGCGGTGGTGGTGGTGGCCACGGTGCGGGCCCTCAAGCACCACGGCGGCGCGGCCAAGGCCGACCTGGGCCGGGAGGACCTGGGGGCCCTGGAGCGGGGCCTGCCCAACCTGCTCCAGCACGTGGAGAACCTGACCGAGGTCTACGGCCTGCCCTGCGTGGTGGCCGTCAACCGCTTCCCCACGGACACCGAGGCGGAGCTGGCGCTGGTGGAGGACAAGTGCCGGGCCCTGGGGGTCCACGTGGCCCTCAGCGAGGTGTGGGCCAAAGGGGGCGCGGGGGGCGAGACCCTGGCCCGGGAGGTGCTGGCGCTGTGCGGGCAGCCCAACCGCTTCCGCTTTGCCTACGAGCTGGACGCCTCCATCGAGGAGAAGCTCCACGCCATCGCCACCCGCATCTACCGCGCCGACGGGGTGGACCTGACCCCGGCGGCCAAAAAGCAGGCCGCGGAGCTGACCGCCCTGGGCTACGGCGGCCTGCCCATCTGCATGGCCAAGACCCAGTACTCCTTCTCCGACGACCCGGCCCTGCTGGGGGCGCCCCGGGGCTTCCGGGTGACCGTGCGCAGCCTGAAGGCGTGTGCCGGGGCGGGGTTCCTGGTGGCCCTCACCGGGGACATCATGACCATGCCCGGCCTGCCCAAGGTCCCGGCGGCGGAGAAGATCGACGTGGACGAGAACGGGGTCATCTCGGGGCTTTTCTGAGCAATTTTCTGACGGAACAGGGAAACGGAAGCGGCGCGCCCCGTTTGGGGGCGCGCCGCTTCCGCGCGCGGAGCATAAAAAATACGCCCACCGGGGGCGTCTGAGTTGTCTGTCCTCCCCACAGGAGGCGTTTGCCGTCCTGTGGGGAGACAGTGCTTTTTGAGAGAGGGAGGAGGTTTTGGTTTGGTATCTGGTATCCTGACGAGTATAGGATACCACATATCCAAGGGAAGTGATGGATAGATTGCGAACTTCCCGTGAATAAATTGTGAACGATAGGAGCGTTAGACCGAATCCGGGTCCCGGATCTTGTAGAGGGCGTTCAGCAGCTGCCAGTTCTGGACGAAGGGGCGCATCAGGTTCCAGTATCCCGCCCCCAGCAGGCCGTACTCCGGGATGAGGGCCAGCTTGGCCCGGATGCTCCGGGCGTCCTCGAACCAGACCTCGTGGGCGGCGCCCGCCTCGTCGGTGTAGTGGAAGAAGGGGGACTGGGCGGACTGGGAGAACTGGATCTCCGCGCCGTAACGCCGGGCCAGGGTGACGGCATACTGGTTGGAGATGGAGCGGGCCCTGGTCTCGCCCTGGCGGAAGGGGAGGGGCCAGTCGTAGCCGTAGTTGGGCACGCCCAGCCAGATCTTTCCTGCCGGGATCTCGCTCAGGGCGTACTCCACCACCTGGCGCACATTGGAGAGGGGGGCCACCGCCATGGGTGGGCCGTAGGTGTAGCCCCACTCGTAGGTCATCAGGAGCACCTGGTCGGCCGCCGCGCCCAGGGCGGCATAGTCGTGGCCCTCGTAGAGCTGCCCGGGCTGTTCGGCGGAGGTCTTTGGGGCCAGGGCCACGATAAGCGGATCGCCCAGCGGCCGCAGCCGCGCGGCCAGGCGGCGGAGGAAGGCGGCATAGGCCTCCGCATTCTCCGCGCCCAGAAATTCAAAGTCCACGTCCAGTCCCCGGTAGCCCCGGGTCTGGAGGGTGCGGAGGGTATTGCCGATGAGGGCACTCTGGAGCTGGAGGTCGCTGAGGACCAGGGTGCCCAGCGCGTTGGAGAAGCCGCCCTCCTCGGTGAGGGTTGACAGGTGCATCAGGGGGGCGGTCCCGGCGGCCTGGGCTGCCGCGATGAGGGCCTGGTCCTCCAGCTCCACCAGCCCGCCCTGGGGGGTGATGCCATAGGTAAAGGGGGTCAGAAAGGTGAGAAAGGGGAGGGTGTACTGGAGCAGATCCTGGTTGATGAAGGGGTAGGCGTAGCCGTTGACCGACAGGGCGCCCTCCTTCTCCTGCCGGTAGGAGAGGACCAGAGTCTGCCCGGCGTAGAGGTCCGGCTGCCCGCCCAGGATGGGGTTGTTGCGGTAGAGCTGGCGGAGGGTGAGCCCCGCCCGGCCGGCGATCTGGGCGGCGGTGTCCCCGGCGCGGACGGTATAGGTCTCCAGCGGAAACTGAATGACCAGCGCCTGCCCTGGGACCAGGGTATCGGAGGGGGAGAGGGCGTTGTCCAGCAGGATCTGGGACAGGGGGACGCCGTACGCCTGGGCCAGGCCGGCGGCGGTGTCCCCGGTGCGGACGACATGAAGGACCATGCTGCCCTCCCCCTCAGATCAGGGTAATGAAGTCCGAGCTGGCGTAGCCCACCACGTTGTCAAACTGGACCAGATACCACCTCTGCCACTGGTTGATGACGGTCAGCGCCGCGCCGTCGTAGGCCCGGGCGATGACGGGGGCGGAGGTGCTGGGGCGGCTGCGGATGTTGAGGTACCCCCAGTTGACGTCCACCACCGCGGAACGGGGAGAGCGGGGCTCCAGGAAGGGGATGCCGAAGTGCTCGGTCAGGGAGAGCACCAGGTTCCGGGCGATGGCGTCCAGGTTGTTCTTGACCCAGGCGGCGTCGTCCGGGTTGTCGTGGTAGCCCAGCTCCAGAAAGACCGAGGGGGCCCGCACCCGGCGCACCTCGCCGATGGCGGTGGTGCCCTCCGCCCGGACGTTGTTCGGCAGAGGGTAGATGACCTTCAGGTTGTCGGCCATCAGGACGGAGGCCCGGCGCCCCTCGATGGAGGTGGGATAGTAAAAGACGAGGATGCCCCGGACCTGGCCGTAGGCGCTCTCCGGCGCGGCGTTGGAGTGGAGGGCCAGGTGGAGGTCGTAATTGCCCGCGTTGGAGGCGCGGATGGCGTCCGCGGCGGTCATGTCAGGGGTGTTGCGGACATAGCGGATGCCGCTGGCCTGGAGGTAGGGCACCATGGCGTCGGCCAGGCGGTTCATCCACTCCTCCTCGGTGCCGCCGTTGACATAAAAGTTGCCCTCCTGGGTGGAGGGAGACAGATAGATGATGGGCATGGATGGGCCCTCCTTTCAGGCCATCCTATGCGGGAGGGGAACTTTTTGCCAGCCGATGCGTCTGAAAGGGCAAGGAGGTGAGGGAAGTGAAGAAGATTGCCGCTCTGCTGCTGGCAGCGGCTCTGGTCCTGGCCCTGACGGCCTGCTCCTCCGGAGGCGGGGACGGCCTGTCTGCGGTCTCTGACACCGCCCCCGGCAGGCCGGACTGGGTCCAGGACAACGGCGCGTCCGGCTCCCTGGACACAGAGGAGGGGGCCCAGACGCCTGGAGGGGAGATCTACCGGGACCCGGACGCCAAGATCATCCGCACCGCTGAGGTGACCATCCAGACCCTGGACTTTGACCGGGCGGTGGAGGCCCTGGCCGCCCTCACAGAGGAAAACGGCGGCTACTATGAGAGCGCCCGGGTGGACAGCGGCAGCTACTACGACAGCGCCCCCCGCCGCTCGGCCACCTATGTGGTGCGCGTCCCCAGGGAGAACTTCGACGCCTTCCACAGCGGCGCGGAGGGGGTGGGGCATGTGTACAGCTACACCGAGAACGCCCGCGACGTGGGGGAGGAATACTACGACACCGAGGCCCGGCTGGAGACCCTGGAGACCAAGCGGGAGCGGCTTCTGGAGCTGCTGGAGCAGGCGGACGTGATGGAGGACATCATCGCCCTGGAGGGGGCCCTGGCCGACGTGCAGTACGAGATCGACCAGCACACCGCCACCCTGCGCCGGTATGACAGCCTCATCGGCTACTCCACCTTCACCGTCTACCTCAACGAGGTGGCCCGCATCCAGGAGGACCCGGGGACCCAGGAGGGCTTCGGCGCCCGGCTGCTGGCCAACCTGCGGGAGGGCTTCGCCGCCTTTGGCGACGGGGCGCAGAGCGCCGTCTTCTGGCTGGCCCGCAACCTGATTGCCGTGGTGCTCCTGGCGGCCGCGGTGACGGCGGGGGCGCTGCTCCTCCGCCGCTGGAGAAGGCGCCGCCGCGCCGGGCGCATCCGCCCCGGAGAGGGCGGGGAGAAGGAAAACTGAGGCGGCCCAAAGGAACGAGGGTGTGGGACCTGGGTCCCACACCCTCGTTTTATCCAGATAAATGGTTCAGCCCAAGCGGCTCTCCAGGCCCTTGAGCTCCTCGTCCAGCTTGGCGGGCAGCCGGTCTCCGAACTTGCCGTAGAACTCCCGGACGCCCTTGGCGTCCTCCTGCCAGAGGGCCTTGTCCACGCTGAGCAGGCCCTTCAGGGTGTCCAGGGACACGTCGGTGCCCTCCAGGTCGATGTCCTCCGGCCTGGGGACATAGCCGATGGGGGTCTCCACCGCGTCCACCTCGCCGAAGCAGCGCTTCATGATCCACTCCAGCACCCGCAGGTTGTCGCCGAAGCCGGGCCAGATGAAGTGGCCCTCGTCATCGGTGCGGAACCAGTTGACATTGAAGATCTTGGGGGCCTTGCCGCCCACGGCCTTGCCCATGTCCAGCCAGTGCTGCCAGTAGTCGCCCATGTTGTACCCGCAGAAGGGGAGCATGGCCATGGGGTCCCGGCGGACCACCCCCACGGCGCCGGCGGCGGCGGCCGTGGTCTCGGAGGCCATGGCGGAGCCCACGAACACGCCGTGGTCCCAGTCGAAGGACTGGTAGACCAGGGGGGCGGTCTTGGCCCGGCGGCCGCCGAAGACGATGGCGCTCAGGGGCACGCCCTGGGGATTCTCAAACTCGGGGGAGATGCAGGGGCAGTTGACGGCGGGGGCGGTGAAGCGGGAGTTGGGGTGGGCCCCCTTCTCGGTGGAGGTGGTGCCGTCCCAGGGGTTGCCCTTCCAGTCGATGGCGTGCTTGGGCGGGTTC
>DVHW01000183.1 GCA_018711785.1 Candidatus Galloscillospira excrementavium | reverse complement strand
GCAACGTGTCCAGCCAGTTTTTCACCGGCCTGCTCTACGCCCTCCCCCTGCGGGAGGGGGACTCCACCCTGGTGAGCACCACCGAGCTGGAGAGCGCCGGCTACCTGGACATGACCCTCCAGGCCATGGAGCGCTTCGGCGTGACGGCCCGGCGGGAGGGAAACGTCTTCTCCATCCCCGGCGGCCAGACCTACCGCCCGGCGGACTGCGCCGTGGAGGCCGACTGGTCCCAGGCCGCCTTCTGGTACGCCGCCCAAGGGGTGGGGAACCAGGTGGAGGTGGCCGGGATGCGGGAGGACTCCCTCCAGGGGGACCGGGTCATCCTGAACTGGGGCCGGATGCTCCGGGACGAGCCCTGCTCCGGCGACGCGCTCCCCATCTGGGGCCGGGCCGGAACAGCGCGGCCCCCGGCTGGGCAGCCCGACCTGCCCAGGAGGTACGCCGTGAGCATCGACGTGTCCCACGCCCCCGACCTGGTGCCCCCAGCGGCGGTCTGGGGGGCGCTGACTCCCGGCTGCGGTCTGTACCTGAAGAATGCCGCCCGCCTGCGCCTGAAGGAGAGCGACCGGCTCGCCGCGGTGCATGAGGTCCTCTCCGCCCTGGGGGCAGAAGTGGAGGAGGGGGAGGACTTCCTGACCATCCGGGGCAGGGCCTCTCTCCCCGGAGGAGTGACGGTAGACAGCCACAACGACCACCGCATCGCCATGATGGCCGCCGTGGCCGCCACCCGGTGCGAGGAACCGGTGACCATCACCGGCGCGGAGTGCGTGGCCAAGTCCTACCCCAATTTCTGGGACGACTACGCCGCCCTGGGCGGACGCCTTGTCCGCGCCGGGGCCTGAGAAGGAGCGCCCGGAAACGTGCTGACCTATCTCCGGACCCTTCTCCCCAGCGCCGTCTTTTCTACGGCCTCCCTGGGCCGGCGCATCCTGGAGGCGGCCATCACCGTCGAGGCCCAGACCTGCGCCAGGGTTTTTAGGAGAAGGCCGGCTTCCGGCAGCCCTCTGAGGAATTTCCGGACGGCGGCATCCCCCACATTCAAATGCAGCTGAACATGGAGGCGACACCATGAGGCATATTATTTTCGGCGAATCCCACGGCCCGGCCATCGGCGTGGTGCTGGCCGATCCCCCCGCCGGCGTGCTCCTGGACTGGGACTTCCTCCGCGCCGAGATGGCCCGCCGGGCCCCGGGGCAGGACCCCACCGCCACCGCCCGGCGGGAGGCCGACGAGCCTAAAATCCTCTCCGGTGTGTTCGAGGGGCGCACCACCGGCACGCCGCTGTGCGCCGTCATCGAGAACACCGACACCCGGTCCAGGGACTACGCCAAGCTGAAAAACCTCCCCCGGCCCAGCCACGCCGACTACACCGGCGCGGTGCGGTACGGCGGGTACAACGACTACCGGGGCGGCGGCCACTTCTCCGGCCGGCTCACCGCCCCCCTGGTCTTTGCCGGGGCGGTGGCCAAGCTCATCCTGCGGGAGCGGGGGGTGACGGTCTCCTCCGCCATCTCCATGGTGGGGGGCGTGAAGGACCCCACGCCGGAGCAGTTCCGGGAGGTGGTCCTGGCCGCCAAGGCCGACCGGGACAGCGTGGGCGGGGCCATCCGCTGCACGGTGGAGGGCCTGCCCGCCGGGCTGGGCTCCCCTGACTACGGCCGCAACGCCGAGGGCATCTTCTCCCAGCAGCTCTTCGCCGTGCCCGCCGTGAAGGCGGTGGCCTTTGGCGCCGGGTTCGGCTTCGCCTCTTTGCGGGGCAGCGAGGCCAACGACCCCTTCTGCTGGGAGGGGCGCACGGTGCGCACCCGCACCAACCACGCCGGGGGCATCAATGGCGGCATCACCAACGGCATGCCCCTGGTCTTTGAGGTGGCCCTCCGGCCTACCCCCTCCATTGCCCGGGAGCAAGAGACCGTGGACCTGGCCGCCCGCACCGGGGCCACTCTGGCCATCGAGGGCCGCCACGACCCCTGCATCGTCCAGCGGGCCCTGCCGGTCATCGAAGCCGCGGCCGCCCTGGCAGCCTGTCAGCTACTGGGTATTTGAGCCGATGACCTTCTGCCGGCCTCTCAGCATTGGAGGCAGCGGCCTCGGGGCCCCACACGGTGGGGCGCGCCCTTTGGCGCGTACAAGCGGTTTGCCGCCGGCAAACCCTTGGCGCAGGCGGATTGGCTCCCGCCGAGCAGAGAAAGTCCCACGGCTCCCGCGCCATGCCTCCACGGCGCGGGAACGCCGCGGCCGCCCCTGGCAGCCTGCCAGCTTCTCAGCATCTGACCTGAACGCAAGAAACCGAGGTGTTTCCCATGTCCCAACTCGACGAATACCGCGCCCAGATCGACGCCATCGACGCCCAGATCGTGGACTTGTTCCAGCGGCGGATGGCGGTGACCGGCCAGGTGGGCGAATACAAGGCCGCCCGCGGCCTGCCGGTGCTGGACGCCCAGCGGGAGCGGGAGGTGCTCTCCCAAAAGTCGGCCATGGTGTCCGACCCCCTGCTGAAGGCCGACGTGGCCTCTCTCTACGAGACCATTATGAGTCTCTCCCGCCGCCAGCAGCGGCGGCTGGTCCACGAGGGCACCGAGGACCCCGGCTTTGCCGCCTATGTGGAGGCGGCAGCTCACGCCAGGACTCCGGTGGAGCGGCCCCGGGTGGTCTACCAGGGGGAGCCGGGCTGTTACAGCGAGGAGGCCGCCGCCGGGTTCTTCGGCGAGGGCGTGTCCTCCCGGGGCCTGCCCTGGTTCAACGACGTGTTCCAGACTCTGGCGGACGGCGGGGCGGACTACGCCGTGCTGCCCATCGAGAACTCCTCCACCGGCTCCATCCGGCAGGTCTATGACCTGCTCTCCCAGTACTCCTACTACATCGTGGGGGAGTATGTGGTGAAGGTGGAGCACTGTCTGGCCGCCCTGCCCGGTACGGCGCTGGAGGATATCCGCACCGTCTGCTCCCACGAGCAGGGGCTCCAGCAGTGCGAGAAGTTCCTGGACAGCCACCCGGACTGGCGGCGGGTGCCCACCCTGGACACCGCCGGCTCGGCCCGGCAGGTGGCCCAGGACGGCGACCGGACGGCGGCCGCCATCTGCTCCCGCCGGGCCGCAGAGCGGTACGGGCTCCACATCCTGGCCGAAAAAATTAATTACAACCAGACCAACCAGACCCGCTTCGTCGTGGTCGCCCCGGTGATGGAGCTGCGGGCCGGCCGCAACAAGATCAGCGCCCTCTTCCACCTGCCCCACCAGAGCGGCTCCCTCCACGAGATCCTGACCATCTTCGCCGTCCAGGGCCTCAACCTGCTGAAGCTGGAGTCCCGGCCCATCCCGGGCAGGAGCTGGCAGTACCTGTTCTTCCTGGAGTTCACCGGGGACCTGTCCGCCCCGGGCATGGACGGGGTGCTCCACGAGCTGAGCCAGCTGTCCTCCGGGCTGCGGGTGCTGGGGAATTTCGAGGCGTACGAGGGATGAGGAATCTGGTTCTGATCGGTATGCCCGGCTCGGGCAAGACCTCGGTGGGGGCCATCCTGTCCCGGCGGCTGGGGCTTCCCCTTCTGGACACCGACGAGCTCATCGTCCGCGCCGCCGGACGCTCCATCCCCGAGATCTTCTCCTCCGAGGGGGAGGGGGGCTTCCGGGAGCGGGAGACCGCCGCCGCCCGCCAGGCCGCCGCCGCCCCCGGCGCGGTCATCGCCACCGGCGGGGGCATCATCCTGCGGCCGGAGAACATGGCCGCCCTGGGGGAGACCGGGGTGGTCTTTTTCCTGGACCGCCCCCCGGAGGACATCGCCGGAGAGGACCACGGCGGCCGGCCACTCATCGGCTCGGACCGGGAGCGGGTCTTTCAGCTCTATACCCAGCGCATTCACCTCTATCGAAAATACGGAGCGTATACTATTTCCAACCCCAAGACCCCCGAAGAGGCGGCCGAGCGCATCGCCGCCCTCTACCGGAAGGAGTGCCAGCCATGAAATTTCTCATTCTCAACGGCCCCAACCTGAACCTGCTGGGCCGGCGGGAGCCCGGCATCTACGGCGACGACAGCTATGAGTCCCTCTGCCGGCGGCTCTCCGCCTTCGCCGCCGCCCACGGCAGCACGGCGGAGTGCTTCCAGTCCAACCACGAGGGGGCCCTCATCGACGCCATCCACGCCGCCGACGGGGTCTACGACGCCATCGTCTTCAACCCCGGGGCCTTCACCCACTACAGCTACGCCCTGCTGGACGCGCTGAAGGCGGTGGACGTGCCCTGCATCGAGGTCCACCTCTCCAACGTCCACCAGCGGGAGGAGTTCCGCCACAAAAGCGTCACCGCCCCGGCCTGTGTGGGCCAGATCTGCGGCCTGGGCTTTTACGGGTACGAGGCCGCCATGGGCTACTTCCTGACCCGGGCCGGACAGAAGGAGGCCCCATGAAGCTCCGGCAGCTCTTCCCCGGCGTGGGGATGCGGATGGTTAAGACGGCGGTGGCCGTCATGATCGCCTACGGGGTCTTTCTCCCCTTCGGCCTGGTCTACAACACGGAGGATTACAGCGGCGTGCTGGGCCAGGTGGGACCGGTCTACGCCTGCATCGCCTGCATCGTCTGTATCCAGAGCACCCTGGGCCAGACCCTGCGCTCCGGCCTGTCCCGGCTCATCGGGGTGGCCATCGGCGGCGCGCTGGCCTCGGCCACCCTGCTGCTGGGGCCCCTGCTGGACAACCACCTGCTGGTCCTGCCCATTCTGGGGGTCCTCTGCGTGGCGGGGCTGTGGCTGTGCCTGCTCATCCGCCGGCCGGAGGCCTGTGCCATGGCCTGCATCGTCCCCTGCGTCATCCTCATCTCCGGGGTCACCGGGGCCGACCGGTACTACTACGCCGCCGCCCGCATCCTGGAGACCGTGGTGGGGGTGTGCGTGGCCATGCTGGTCAACGCCGTCCTCCCCGACCGCCGGGACACCTCCGCCCGGCCGGAGCCGGAGGCGCCCGACCGCGGCGCAGGAGAGGAGGATGTGCCGTGAAGGTAGAACTGCGCAATACTACGAAGAAACTCTGCGTCATCGGGGACCCGGTGATGCACTCCAAGTCCCTGCCCCTCCACAACACCATGCTCCAGGCTCTGGGCCTGGACTACGTCTACCTGTGCCAGCCGGTCCCCGCCGGACAGGCGGCACAGTGGCTCTCGGCCGCCAAGTTCTGCGGCTATGCCGGGTTCAACGCCACCATCCCCCACAAGCAGGCCCTGGTGCCCCTGATGGACTCTCTGGATGAGGACGCCCGGATGTACGGCGCGGTGAACACGGTCTGCCTGCGGGACGGCCGGGCTTACGGCCACAACACCGACGGCCGGGGCTTCCTCCAGTCCCTGCTGGACCAGGGGGTGGACCCGGCCGGCCGGCGCTTCCTCCTCCTGGGCGCCGGGGGCGCCGCCCGGGCGGTGGCCCTGAAGCTGGTGCAGCAGGGCGCGGCGGGGGTGACGGTGTGCAACCGCACGCCGGAGCACGCGGCCGCCCTCTGCGCCCAGGACCCCACGGGCCGCATGGTCCCCGCCGGCTTTGACCGGGAGTCCCTCTGCCGCGCGGCGGAGGGGGCAGAGGTACTGGTGAACTGCACCTCCCTGGGCATGACCGGGGTGGAGGCCCAGTTTTCTGACTTCTCCTTCCTGGACGCCCTGCCCGAGGGGGCCATGGTGTGCGATCTCATCTACGCCCCGGCTCAGACCCGCCTCCTGGCCGAGGCGGCGCGGCGGGGCCACCGGACCATGAACGGCGCGGCCATGCTCATCTACCAGGCGGTGTTCGCCCTGGAGCACTTTACCGATACCCATATCGAGGCCCGGCCCATGCTGGACCTGCTCCGCCCCCTGCTGGAGGGATAAACAAAAACCACCGCCCTCGGGACCAAAGGGTCCCGGGGGCGGTGGTTTTCCATGTCATGGTTCGGCGGATTCCTCCCGTGTGATGCGGAAGGTCAGCTCCACCGGTGCGGTCTGGGGACAGGTGATGCGCAGGGTTCCCGTGCCGGTCTGGCCCGTGGTGCGCACATAGGTGCCGCACAGGCCGCCGTCGGCGCAGGCGGTGTCCGGGCCGATGAGCTCCAGGGGGCCGCCCACCTCAAAGTGGACAGGCAGCTGGGCGTAGGGCGCGGTGGAGCCGTTCTCGTCGGCGATGCGCACCCGGACGGCGGCGGCGTCATAGGTCTCCCCCTCTGTCAGCGCGGTGCTGCTGGCGTCCGCCTCCAGCCGCAGGGCGGCGTTGGAGGACTTGGTGACCCGGGCCACCACCTGGCCGCCCTTCACCGCCTCAAAGCGGTACACCGGCGCGGAGGTACCCCAGTTTTCAAAATACTTGGCGTAGAGGCGGGTAAAGGTGCCCGGCCCGGCCAGGTAGCGCACCGCCC
>DVHW01000182.1 GCA_018711785.1 Candidatus Galloscillospira excrementavium | reverse complement strand
TCCCCGACAGCTTCTTCTTGATGTTCAGCCGGGCCTTCTCGGCGCTCTCCCGGGAGCGCTTGTTGATGAGCACCTGCTCGGCGATCTTCTGGGCGTCGAAGGGGTTTTCGATGAAGTAGACCTCCAGCTGGCTCTTGAGGAACTCGGTCATGGCGTCCTGGATAAACTTGTTGTTGATGGCCTTCTTGGTCTGGTTCTCATAGGAGGTCTGGGTGGAGAAGTTGTTGCTCACCAGCACCAGGCAGTCCTGCACGTCGTTCCAGGTCAGCTTGGTCTCGTTCTTGGTGTACTTGCCCTGCTGTTTCAGGTAAGTGTCGATGGCCGAGACAAAGGCCGAGCGCATGGCCTTCTCCGGGGAGCCGCCGTGCTCCAGCCAGGAGGAGTTGTGGTAGTGCTCGATGACCTGTACCGTGTTGGAGAAGCAGAAGGCCACCGACAGCTTCACCTTATACTCCGGCTTGTCCGCCCGGTCCCGGCCCCGGCGCTCGGCCTGCCAGAACACCGGCTCGGTGAGGGGGTTCTCCCCCGCCAGCTCCTTCACATAGTCCACGATGCCGTTTTCATACCGGAACTCGGTGGTCTCGAACTTCCCCCCCGCCTGGTTGCGGAAGCGGAAGGTGACCCCGGCGTTGACCACCGCCTGCCGCTTGAGCACGTCCAGGAAGTACGCCTCCGGGATGTCGATGTCGGTAAACACGTCCAGATCGGGCTTCCAGTGGAATTTGGAGCCGGTCTTTTTGCCGGTGTAGGGCTCCTTGCGGAGCCCGCCGAGGTTCTCCCCCTTCTCAAAGTGGAGGGTGTACTCGAACCCGTCCCGGTGGATGACCGCGTCGAACCACGCGCTGGCGTACTGGGTGGCGCAGGTGCCCAGACCGTTGAGGCCCAGGGAATACTCGTAGTTGTCCCCGTCGGTGTTGTTGTACTTGCCGCCGGCGTAGAGCTCGCAGAACACCAGCTCCCAGTTGTACTTCTGCTCCTTCTCGTTCCAGTCCACCGGGCAGCCCCGGCCGAAGTCCTCCACCTCGATGGACTTGTCCTCGTACCGGGTGACGGTGATGACACTGCCGTGGCCCTCCCGGGCCTCGTCGATGGCGTTGGAGAGGATCTCAAACACCGCGTGCTCGCAGCCGTCCAGCCCGTCGGAGCCGAAGATGACCCCCGGGCGCTTGCGGACCCGGTCCGCCCCCTTCAGGGACGAGATGGACTCGTTGCCGTAGGATTTGCTCGCTTTGGCCATGATGTCTCCTCGCAGTACAGATGATTTCAGCCTATATTTTAGCCCAAAGGGGAGGAGACTGTCAAGAAACCCGGGCGGGCGGGGGCGCCGCCGCAAAAAACAACGCCGGGCGCCCCGATGGGGCGCCCGGCCGGCGGCCGGACCATGCGCCAGGGCTTCTGTGTTCCAGTGCTCCTTGCGCGTCCGGTCCGCTTGGGACAGGGCGTCGGAGCCGTCCGGAGGCGGCGGGGACGCCGGCTCCGGACGGATATCCCGCCCGTCCTCTTTTCGCCTTTCGCCGAGGGGCAGTATGACCGGCCTGCCCCGTGGGGCGAGCCGTGCCGTCTGCCGGGCACCGGCTTAAAAAGAGGAGGGATGCTTCGTCCTGTCCAGCCCTAGTATGTGCCGGAGAGCGCGGGATACGCCTGGGAAATTTCGGTATAACGGCTGTCATATTTGTCCAGACTGGAAATAGACTGAAAGCAGGAAACCAAAGAAAGGGGGCTTTACCCATGGCGGAGGCGGCAAAAAGACTGTGGTTCGCCCGCAGGCGGGAGGAGCCGGACGAGGAGCGGCAGACCCTGATGGAGGGGCTGGGGCAGACCCGGGCCCTCATCGCCCAGGCCTATTCCGGCTTCAACAGCGCCAGCGACCCGGACCTCATCGAGTCCTATGTCTTTGAGATCAACGCCCTCCAGGCCCGCTACTCCTACCTGCTGCGGCGGGTCAAGGAGCTGGAGGAGGCCCGGGCGTGAGCACAGAGGAGAGGGGAGCCAGGGCTCTGGCGGACAACACCGGGAGGTGGAAGCGGTGGGAGAGCTCATCGGGGCCCTGCCCTGGATCTTCGGCGGCTTTGTGCTCATCCTGGCCCTGGCCGTGCTGAAAAAGCCGGTCAAGTGGCTGGGGAAGGTGGCGGCCCGGACGGGGGTGGGGCTGGCGGTGCTCCTGCTCCTGAGCAAGGTGGGCGGCTTCATCGGCGTGACGCTGGGCGTCAACCTGTTCAACGCCCTGGTGATGGGGGTGCTGGGGGCGCCCGGCTTCGGCCTGCTCCTGATGCTCAACTGGGTCCTGCATTGACCTGCACGAAAAATACATGGACAAGGAAACCGCGGGCTTTACGGGGAAAGGCCCGCGGTTTCCTTATTTTTCGTCCCATCCGTTCATAAAATTGTAAAAACTCTCTGCTAAAATCGACCTACCCTATTGAGAAAAGAGAGGTAGACCATGAGACGAAAGCTGACCGCGGCGCTCTGCGCCCTCTGCCTGACCCTGAGCCTGGCCCTCCCGGCCCTGGCGGCGGAGGCGTCCTTTACCGACGTGAGCGAGAGCGACTGGTTTTATGCGGATGTGCAGAATATGGTGGACCTGGGGCTGATGGGCGGCGTGGCCGGAGACCGGTTCAGCCCCTATGGCCAGGTGAACCGGGGCACGGTGGTCACCCTGCTCTGGCGGCTGGAGGGCTCCCCCGACGCGGGGAGCGAGAGCGGCTTTTCCGATGTGGACCCCGCCGCCTGGTACGCCCCGGCGGTGGCCTGGGCGGCAGCAGAGGGGGTGGCCGACGGCTATGACAACGGCACCTTCCAGCCCGAGGCCGCGGTGAGCCGGGAGACCCTGGCGGTCTTTCTCTACAAATACGAGTCCTACAAGGGACATGCCCTGGCAGAGGGCGTGCTGGAGCTCTATACCGACGGCGGAGAGGTTTCCGGCTGGGCGGAGGACGCCATGCGCCACTGTGTGGGTGCCGGACTTTTTACCGGAAGCGACGGAAAGCTGAACCCCTCCCGGATCACAACCCGGTGTGAGCTGGCCGCCACGGTCAGCCGCATGCTGCGGCCGGTGGCCGGCTGAGGGGCGGACCACACCCTCCGGCCCATGGACCGGAGGGTGTTTTTTGACCGGAGAGCGGCCAATGTAAACAATCCGTAAACGTTTCGCCGCCGTGAATTGACAGGAGAAGAGGCCGGCAGTATGATGAAGCGTACAAAACCGCAGAAACGGCTGGCGGCAGCCGCCGTCAGGGAAAGGAGCAGCGCCGATGGACCAGTCCAATGAGATCCTGACCTACTATCTCCGGGTGACCCAGCACATGTCCCGGCATTTCCGTACCCACTTTGGGAAATTGAATCTGACCTTCCCCCAGGCGCTGGTCCTGTCGGTGCTGGGGGAGGAGGGACCGGTGCCCATCAGCACCCTGGCCGAGCGCACGGGCAGCGCCAACTCCACCATCTCCGGCGTGGTGGACCGGCTGGAGAAGCTGGGGCTGGCCAAGCGGGAGCGGAGCGAGAGCGACCGGCGGGTCATCTATGTGGGCGTGACGGAGAAGTACCGGGAGCTCCATATGCGCACCAAGACCAATGTGAGCGGATATTTTTCCTCCCTGCTGGAGACCATGGGAGAGGCGGACCAGGCGCTGGTCTGCGATGCGATGAAAAAGCTGAGCCAGGCCCTGTCTGAAGAGAAGGACGGGGAGTAAGGGCACGCCTGGACCGGAGCGCCCTTGTAAGACCCGGCGGGCGGTGGTACAATACCGGCAGAAGCTGCACAGAGCGGGCGGCGCAGGCTGACCCGACGGCGGAGAGGGAGGTGGCGGCGGTGAAACCCTATGGCTATGGCTCCTACCGGGGACGCTCCAGGCTTCGCACCGTCCTCAAAATGATCATTGTTTTGCTGGCGGTCATACTGGTCCTGGCGGTGGCGGCCCTCCTGTTTTTACAGCGGTATATGGTCTTTTCCGCCGACGGCGTGCGCTTTGAGCTCCCCTTCCTCCAGCAGGACGGAGGGGACCCGGCGGAGGAGGACCCGGCGGTCCTCGTCACCGAGCCGCCGGTGGTGGTCACCCCCTCCCCCACGCCGGCGCCGGAGTACCTCCGGGCGGTGGAGCTGCCCCGGAGCGCCCTCTACGACGGGACGGCGGAGGACCAGGTGTCCTCCGCGGGGGGAAATGCCGCCCTCTTTGACATGAAGGGGGATGACGGGAGCCTTGGCTATGTCTCCTCGCTGAAGCTGGCCCTGGATATCCATGCCTCGGCCTCCGACTCCGCCCTCAACAACGCCATTGAGGAGCTCAACGGCGGGGAGCTCTACACCATCGCCCGGGTCTCCTGCTTCCGGGACAATATCCTGCCCTACTACCGCAATGACCTGGCCCTGCGGACCAACAGCGGAAACAACTGGAAGGACGATGAGCGCGTGCGCTGGGCCAGCCCGGCAGATGAGACCGTGCGGGAGTATCTGGCCGGCGTGTGCGTGGAGCTGGCCGAGCTGGGCTTTGATGAGATCTTGCTGGACAACGCCGGCTACCCCACCCGGGGCAGCACCGCCAATATGCGGGTGGGGGCGGACTACGACCCCGGAAACCTGGGCGAGGCGGTGGAGGCCGCCTATGCGGCGATCAGCGAGGCACTGGAGCCCTATGGCGTGAAGCTCTCCATCGCGGCCACCGCCGACACGGTGACGGAGGGGGAGGACCCCGCCAGCGGACAGAGCCTGCGGATGCTGGTCCGGTATGCCGGCCGAGTGTGGCTGTCCGGCACGCCGGAGGAGGCGGAGTCCTGGCGGGACGCCCTGGGGACGGCGGGCCTGCGGGACCCGGAGGTCAACTGCGTGGTGTCCGGCGCCTCGGCGGGAGGCAGCAGCGGGAGCTGGGCGCTCCTGATGGAAGAATAAAGAGATGAACAGACACAATGAAGCGGAAAGGCGCGGGACATGTCCCGTGCCTTTCCGCTT
>DVHW01000181.1 GCA_018711785.1 Candidatus Galloscillospira excrementavium | reverse complement strand
CCGGGCCGCATTTATGTTTCCCCCTTGGGCCCCAGCAGCACCGGCTGGAGCTGTTCTCCCCGCAGGGCGGCGTCGATGGCGTCGGGCACCCGGGGGAAGTCGGCCACCAGCGAGGTGGGCTTCTTCGCCGGGTCGTCCTGCCGGAAGGGCACCAGGTAGACGTTCTTCTTGTCCAGCAGGGTACCGATGTTTTTGGCGCTGGAGGCCAGGCCGTCATTGGTGCTCACCGCCACCACCAGGGGCCGGCCGTTGCGCAGGTGGGCCTTGGCCGCCATGGTCACCGAGGAGTCGGTGATGCCAGCAGCCAGCTTGGCCAGGGTGTTGCCTGTACAGGGGCAGATGACCAGTACGTCCAGCAGCTTCCTGGGCCCGATGGGCTCGGCAGCCCGGATGGAGTCGATGGGCCGCTTGTCGCAGATGCGCTGCATCTCCCGCATGAAGTCATGGGCATTGCCGAAGCGGGTGTCGGTGGCCGCGCCGGTCTCCGAGACAATGGGGGTCACATCGCCGTAGCGCCCCGCCACCTGCTCCAGGGCGGCCATGGCCGCCCCCCAGGTGCAGAAGGAGCCGCAGAAGGCAAACCCCACCCTCACGTGTTCCATTCCTCACACTCCTAACTCTCGCAAGATGTTGTAGATGGTGTCCCGGATGTACCGCCCCGAGGTCACCGGGGCCACCTTCCCCGGCAGGGACAGGGCCCAGATGGCCTTGACCCCCAGCTGGGCCGCGGCCTCAAAGTCCACGCCCCCGGGCCGGGAGGCCAGGTCGATGACCAGGCACCCCTTCCTGAGCTCCGCCAGCTCCTTCTCCCCCAGCACCCGGGCAGGCACGGTGTTGACCAGCAGATCGTAGCCGCACAGCCAGCCGGAGAGCTCCCCAATGTGCTCCACCCCGTGGCCCGCGGCCTCCGCCCAGGCCAGATCGGCATATTTCCGGGCGGCCACGCTCACTCGGGCCCCCAGGGCGGCAAAGCGCCCCGCCGTGGCCCGGCCCACCCGGCCGTACCCCAGCACCAGCACCCGGGCGCCGTGGAGGGTGACGGGCAGCTCCTCCATGGCGATCTGAAGGGCCCCTTCGGCGGTGGGCACCGCATTGGCCACCGCCAGCTCCTCCCGGGCGAAATAGTCGTGGATGGTGAGCCCCCGCTCCTCCGCCAGGGCCCGCACCCCGTCCGTCACGCGCCCGGCGCAGACGATCTGCCCCGGTTGGAGGGCGTCCAGCACTTCCGGGAGGGGGTGGGGCCGGTGGGAGAGGGGGGCGTTGAGCAGCCCTCCCTCCCCCTCCACCGGCAGGGGGAGCACCACGCAGTCAGCCAGGGCCACGCCGTCCAGGCCGTTCTCCTGCCTCCCCGGCAGCTCCTCCCCGGATTGCTCCAGGGCAAAGGTATGTACGCCATGGCCGTCGTCCGCCAGGGCCTCGGCCAGCTTGACCTGGCGCATATCCCCGCCCACGACCCAGATGTTCAGTTGGTTTCTCATGGTCTCTCCTCCCCATCTCCGCGTCCAGTCGGGACTATCCCATCTTATTCCGCCCGGCGGGGGAGGTGCATGGCGGGCGGACGCAGAGCGCCCCCGGCGCGGCGAGTGCCGCGCCGGGGGCGCTGCTATTTGTCGTATGGCTGCCGGCTCAGCCCAGCAGGCCGGTGATGGCGATGTACTCCACATAGGACACCGCGCCGTCCACGATGAAGAAGCAGAGCTGGGTGTCCCCGTCCGTGTAAGTATATCGGCCGAGGTTCTCGGTGTAGTCGGTGCCGTAGGCCGCCTCCATCTCCGCCTTGGTAGAGCCCACGCCGATGCCCTCGGGGGTGGTGACACCGGGGGCGGTGATGTAGATGTCCGAGATGAAGTCCTGGTCCCCGTTGGGGTAGGTGACCAGTTCAAAGTCGGCATAAGTATAGGTCTTGTCCAGGCCCTCAAAGGCGCAGCTGGCGGCCTCGAAGTAGCTCTCCGGCTCCCCCAGCCACTCCAGCAGGGCGCTGGCCTCCTGGTTCATGGGGAGCTTGGCCCCCTGGTAGACGAAGGTGTACTTGCTCCCCTCGGTGACCTCGGGGGCAGGGCCCCGGTCCGGGGCGGGGGTGGTCTCGGTCTCACCGCCGTCCTCCGTGGGGGCGGGCGTGGCGTCCACGTTCTCGGTGGCCTGGGGCTGGGTCGGGGTGGGGGTGGCGTCGGCAGAGCCGTCGGAGCTGCACGCCGTCAGGCTCACAGTCAGCAGGGCGGCCGCCAAAAGCAGGGCGAATATCTTTTTCATGGTCTGTCTCCTTTTTGTCAAAGCGGTTACTCCTCCGGCGCCCTCGCGCCGTAGCTCTTCAGGTAGCCGTACTCCTCCAGCTCCCGGAGCTGGTCGGCCTCCATGGCGTAGTAGCGGTCGCACTTGGCCTGCCAGAGCGCCTCCAGGGCCTCCTCGCCCCGGTGGCCCGTCAGGCCCACCTCCTCCGCCAGGTACTCCCCGAACCAGGAGGAGAGCTTCTCCGCGCCGGCCAGGTTCAGGTGGAGGCCGCCGTCGTAGGTGTCGGTACTGAAGTCAAGACCGATTGTATCAGTCATGGAGAGAAAATTCAAGTACCGCAGGCCCTTTTCCTCCGCCCAGGCGGCGATCTGCGCGTCCCACTCGTCGTACCAGTGGGGGTAGAGGCTGGGGGCCTTGATGAGAATGAGCTCGATGCCCCGCTCCTCGCACAGGTCGGCCATCTTCTCCAGGTACTCCCAGCACACGTCGGCAAAGTCGTAGTTTCCCAGGGGCCGGGGATTGGGGATGTTCTCCGCCGCTCGCACGTCCACCCGCATGAGGAAGCCGTTGTGGGAGAGAGACTCGGTGTGGAACATCCCGGTCACGTCCCGGGCGGTGAGCTCACTCCACCGGTCGTGGTAGCGCAGGAGGGGGAAGAGGTAGCTCCAGAAGCTCTCCTCCTCGGTCATGGAGGCCAGGACGGCCTTGATTTTGGAGGCGGACAGGCGCATGCCGTCCAGGTTCAGGCGGTTATACGCCTCGCTCTGGGGCTCGCCGTACTGCATGGAGAGGACGTTAAAGACCACCACGTCGGGCGTTTCGTAGCGCAGGGTGTCCTCCAGCAGGTAGTAGGACTGCCAGATGAGCTGCTGGGCGCTGCCCCGGATGTAGCTGGTGATGCCCTGCTCCTCCCAGAGGGTGATGGGGGAGAAGTTCTCATAGACCTCGCAGTCCCCGATGAAGATGACGTCGTGGTCCCCCGCCTCGTCGTAGTAGTCGGCGATGAGGGTGCCCTCGGGGATGTTGCCGTAGCCGTATTTGGGCCGCAGCAGCTCCTGGAGCAGCCCCAGGGCCACGGCCAGGACGAGAATGGCGGCGATGCCCGTGAGGACCGCCTTTTTCCGTTTGCTCACAGCGATTTCTCCTCAGAACTGGTTGTAGATGAACTGGTTTGCGTCATATCCCACGCCGTAGGCCCCGAAGACCACGATAGCCAGGAACAGAAGGCCGAACAGGGTCCACCGCAGGGCCAGGGGCCGCAGGGCCAGCCGGGCGCGGAGGGGCTCCCGCCGGCTCAGGAGGCTGACACACAGCATGAGCACCACGCCGCAGCCTGCCACCACCCAGTCGGCCCCGCTGGCCCCCAGGGTGAGGAGGGAGCCGTCCCAGAGGATGGCGGGGTTGAACTCGGTGAAGATGCTGCCCACCGCCCGGAAGGTGACAGGCACGTCCCGGTAGCAGTCCAGCACCCGCACGGCGCTCATCAGCAGGAAGGTGCGCCCCACCTGGAACAGCCGGTAGCCGAAGGTGGCCCCCAGGCGGGGGAAACGGGCGTGGAAGCGCTGGTAGAGGGGGGTGAGCTCCTGGGAGACCAGGATGATGACCCCGTTCAAAAGGCCCCAGACGATGAAGTTCCAACTGGCCCCGTGCCAGATGCCGGTGACGAACCAGGTCAGCATGGTCACGAGGTAGGCGGACACCCGCTTGGCCGCCCCCATGCCGAACTTTCCCCGGCACCACTGGGTCAGGCGCATCATGGGCTTGGACACCGAGGCGGGGTAGAAGATGTAGTCCCGGAACCAGGAGCCCATGGTGATGTGCCACCGGCGCCAGTACTCGGCGGTGTTCTTGGAGAAGAAGGGCCGCTGGAAGTTCTCGGTCACCTCCACCCCCAGGGTCTGGGCCACGCCGATGGTGATGTCGATGCCGCCGGTGAAGTCGGCATACAGGGTCACCGCGTAGACCACCATGAGCACCAGCACATAGAGGCCCTGGTACTCCTCCGGGGAGCCGGAGAGGGTGTTGACCACCGCCATCAGCCGGTCGGCCACCACCATCTTCTTGAAATAGCCCCACAGCATCCGCTGGAGGCCCAGGCCCACCGCGGCCCCGTCCCACCGGTGTTCGGCAAAGAGGGTGGGGGCCAGGTCGTCAAAGCGGCTGATGGGTCCCTGGATGAGCTGGGGGAAGAAGGAAACGAAGAGGGCCGTCCTGCCCAGGCCGGGCTCGGCGGGGTACTTGGCCCGGTAGACGTCCAGCAGGTAGCCCATGGACTGGAAGATGTAGAAGGAGATGCCCATGGGCAGCAGGAAGTGGGGCAGGGGCACCTGGCCGCCGCCGAACAGGGCGAGCAGGCCGTTGACGTTGCCCAGGACGAAGTCGGTGTACTTCACCACCGCCAGCATACCGAAGTTGAAGAGGATGCCGAAGAGCATCCACCGCCTGGCCCGGGACTTGATGCCCGCCTTGTAGGCCTTCCGCTCCTCCCGGGTGGAGGTGCCCTTGTGCTCGGCCAGCCACTGGGCCTGGACACCGTAGTGCTTTCCGATCTGCCGGGCGGAGAGCCAGGTGGTGACGGTGGTCGCCAGCAGGTAACACACCGCGCTCCACCCGGCGAAGGCGTAGAACAGGTAGCTCGCCAGCAGCAGGAGCTTCCACTGGTGCCGCCGGGGGATGAGGTAGTAGACCACCAGCAGCACGGCAAAAAAGAGCAAAAAAATACCGCTCGTAAAACTCATGTGTCACCTCAAACAGGCCGCAGAGGACAGCGGCGTCCCCTGCGGCTGGTTTGTTTTCTCAGTCCTCGTCCATCAGGCGCTCCACCATGGCCCAGATGGTCTTGGCGGAGTCGAAGTTCTCGGGGATGATCTCCTCGGCCGGGACCTCCACGTCGAAGGCGGCGTTGATCTCGGCGATGAGGGCGATGATGTCCAGGGAGGTGAGCACCCCGCTGGTCACCAGGCCGTCGGCGGTGTCAAAATCCACCTCGGGGTGGAGCTCCTTGAGGACGGAGAGCAGTTGTTCCATCTTGTTTCAATCCTTTCCGCAGATCGCATCGTTTTTACAGCGTCCCGTTCCGGGCCCGCTCCAGCAGGGCCCGGCGGTCCATCTTTCCGTTGGGGGTGCGGGGCAGGGCCTCCAGCCGGTGGATGCCGTTGGGGGCCATATAGGGGGGCAGCTTGGCGCGCAGGCTCTTAGCCAGCTCGGCAGGCTCGGCCTCCCCCTCGTAGCAGAGGAGAAGCCGCTTCTTCTCCCCGTCGTAGAGGCAGCAGGCCGCCCGGACCGCCTCGTCCATGCAGGCCACCACCTCCACCTCTCCCAGCTCGATGCGGTGGCCCACGTGCTTGATCTGGTTGTCCTTCCGGGAGAGGAACACCAGCTCCCCCCGCTCGTTGTACCGGCCCAGGTCCCCGGTGCGGTAGATGAGCTCGGGGTACTTGTCGTTGAGGGGGTTCTGGACAAAGGCCTCGTGGGTGCGGGCAAAGTCCCCGTAGTAGCCCAGGGTCAGGCAGGTGCCCCGCAGGCAGATCTCCCCCACCTGCCCCGGCGCGGCCGGGCGGCCCTGCTCGTCCAGCAGGAGCACCCCGGTGTTGCGGAAGGGCCGGCCCACGGGGAGGATCTCGTCGTCGGAAAAGTCCCGGTCCACCTCGAACCAGCAGGACATGCCGGTGGCCTCGGTGGGGCCGTAGAGGTTGACAAACCGGGCGCTGGGCAGGGCGGCGCGCCAGAGCTTGAGCTGGCGGATGGGGAACATCTCGCTGCCGAAGGCCACGGTGTGGAGGTACTGGGGCACGTGCTTTTCCAGCACCTTGAAGCCCGAGATCATGGTCAGGGCGGACACCACCCAGCAGATGGTGTTGATGCGGTGCTCGTTCAGGTACTCCACCAGCTTCACCGGGAACATGAAGAGGGACTTGGGGATGAGGTAGGTGGTGGCCCCGAACTTGAGGGTGGGGTAGAGCTCCTTGAGGCAGGCGTCGAAGTAGAGGGGGGTCTGGTTGCCGAAGACGGTCTCCCGGCTGAAGCCCAGCACGCGGGAGAGCTGCTCGATGTAGTCGATGACCGAGCGGTGGCAAGCCGCCACCCCCTTGGGCACCCCGGTGGAGCCGGAGGTAAAGACGATGTAGATGGGGTCGGTGTCCAGGGCGCTGTCCCGGACGGCGGCCAGGGCGGCCGGGTCGATGGGCCCAGACGCCGCCTCCTCGTAGGAGAGGAGGCGGGCCTCCCCCTTCAGCTCCTCGGCCAGGGGGCGGGTCTTGTCGTCGCAGAGGACGAAACGGGGCTTCAGCTGCTGCAAAATCAGCTCCACCCGGAAGCGGGGCATCTCGGCGTCGATGGGCACGTAGAAGCACCCGGCGTACACCGCCCCGAAAAAGGCGGTGACGGTGCGGGGGTGCTTCTCCATAAAGACCACCACCGCCTCCCGCTCCGCCCCCAGGGAGAGGAGGGTGCTGCCGATGGCCCGGGCCTGGTCGTAGACCTCCCGGAAGGTCATGCCCTCGGTGCCGTTGGAGAAGGCCAGCTTCTCCGGCACCTGGGGGGCGGTCTGCTCTAAGTACTCCAGGACATTAGTCTGCATTTCCGCCCTCCGCCTCCTGGATCTGCTGCCCGATCTCCTGCTCCGCCGGGGCCGTCCCGGCGTCGGTGGGCGGGGCGGTCTGCTCCGCCGGGGGCGGGGTCACCGCGGTTCCGGGGTCGGTGGGCTGAACGGCGCCATCCGTTGCGGTGGGGGTGGGCTCCGCCGTGGGGACGGTCTCCGTGGGCGGGGCGCTCTCCGCGGGGGGCGCGCTCGCCGTGGGCACGGCGCTCTCCATGGGGGCCTCC
>DVHW01000180.1 GCA_018711785.1 Candidatus Galloscillospira excrementavium | reverse complement strand
GTGTGGAAGCCGAGCCGGAGCCGGAAGAAACCGAGCAGCCGCCCCAAATCAAGGTGTGCTGGAAATCGTTGATCGAGGCGTCCGGGTCCGGACGCCTGGCGGCAAAGAGGAGCTTCTCCCCGCCGATACTGTCCTCTATGCCGTGGGAATGAGGCCCGATTCCATCCAGGTAGAGGCTCTTCGCGCCAGTGATGACTACCAGATGTTTATGCCTATCGGGGACTGTGTCCCTGGCAGCGCCATCACAGCCAAGGGCATCAAGGATGCCATCCACGGCGGCTACTTCGCAGCCATGGATATTATCTGAGTTTGTCAAGGTGCCTCAACAGGTCTTCTCTAATGTAGAACGAGTCCTCCGGTCTAAGGCCGGGGGACTCGTTCCATCTATTTGATTTCGTTGGCCGCCAGTACCTCGCTCAGGTCCACCGGCCGGGCATCGCCCCACAGCCGCTCCAGGCCGTAGAACTCCCGGGCCTCCTCCATAAACACGTGGACCACCACGGAGGAGAAGTCCAGCAGCACCCAGGTGCCGCCCCGATGGCCCTCGATGTGGTGCGGGGGCTCTCCCGCCGCCTTGAGGGCGGCCTCGCAGGCGTCAGACAGCGCCTTGACCTGGGTGGTGGAGGTGGCGGTGCAGATCACAAAATAGTCGGCCAGGGTGGTGAGGTGTCCGGTCTCCAGGACCTTGATGTCAATGCCCTTTTTGGAGTCCAGCGCCCTGGCGGCAGCCAGGGCCAGTTCTTTCGGTGTCATCCTTTTACTTCCTTTCTGTCAGGGCTGTACCGGCGTGGGCATGGCGGGCAGGACGCTGACGGTCCCACCCTCCCCCTGTCCGGCGGCCGGTTCTCCCGATGTCTCCGGTGTGGGCTCCGCCGTCGCCGGAGGCGGAGAGGGCTCCTGGGTCTGGGCGGGGGGCGTGGCCGGAGGCTGGGTCTCCCCGCCGCCAGAGGGGGACGCCGAGGGTTCCTCACTGGTTGAGGGCTCCAGTGTGGCTGTCGGCGACGGAGCCGGAGTTGGAGTCAGCGCAGGTTCCGGCGTAGCCGTGGGGGTGGGCGTCGCCGCGGCGGCGGCGTTGCGCTCCTGGATCCAGGCGTTGTACCGGGTGTCCTCCAGGGTCCCGCCGGTGGCGCCCAGGGTGCCGTCGGCGTTGACATACATGATGTCCAGCTCGTCCTCCCGCAGGTCATCTATATAGGGGTTAAAACACTCGTTCACCAGCTCCACCAGCTCGTCCACATTGGGGAGCACATAGGACTGCCGGCCCGAGGTACGGCTGAGGACATACTGCCCTGTGCAGGGCATGGTGACAAAGTTCACGTTCTCGATGGAGAGCTTCTCCCCGTCCCCGTTGCCCACCATGGCCTGCTGGGCGAACCAGATGAGGTTGCCCAGGCTCAGTCCCTCCGCAGTCACATTGTTCAGAAATACCCCGGCCAAGGAGGCAATATTGCCCACGTCGATGTTCTCTAGGCACTGCTCGATGGTGGCCTTCAGGAAGTCCTGCTGCACCTCGATGCGGCCCAGGTCCCCGTTGGCGTAGCCACTGTTGAGGATGTTCCCGTTATCGTCGCTGTCGTGGCGGTAGCGCAGCAGCTGCATGGCCTGGTCGCCGTCCAGCAGCTGGTAGCCCGCCTTCAGGTCAATCTTGAAGTTCTGGGAGAGGTCGTTGTAGTACATGTCCCGGGGCACGTCGAACCACACCCCGCCGATGGCGTCCACCAGCTCGCCCACAGCCTCCCACTCCACCGTGATGGTGAAGTCGGGCTGGAAGCCCACCAGCTCGCCGATCTCCTCCTTGAGGGCGGCCATGCCCTCCTCTCCCCCGCCGTAGGCGTTGTAGACCGAGTTGATCCGCTTGATGTCCCAGGAGACATTCACCATGGTGTCCCGGGGGATGCTCATGACGTTGAGGTCCTGGTTCGCGATGTCATAGGCCGCCAGCAGCATCGTGTCCGTGTTGCCGCCGCCGTAGGTGTCCCGCCCCACCACCAGGAAGGTCCAGAAATCGTCCTTCCGGTCGCTGGAGACTGTGGGCCGCGGCGACTCCCCCGGCTCCAGGCTCTCCTCTGCCGGAGGATTGGAGCGGTCCGGCTGGACCGGCACCTCCGGCTCCCGGACCCAGATCAGATAGACAGAGGCCACGATCAGGGCCAGCGCCGCCAGCGCGGCCACCACGATCATGGCGATGCGGATCGTCCGCTCCCGCTGGGTCAGCGGCCGACGGGGCTTTCTCGTTTTCGTGGGAGTGCGCCGCTCCAGCCGCGCGCCGCCCCGGTTTGTCTCGTGTTCTTTTGATGCCATGTGGTTTCCTTTCCTGCGCGTTTCTATCTCTCTTCCGGCAGCCGGACGCCCTGCGCCCGGAGAAAGTCTCTCGCCTCCAAAGTGTTGTGGTGGACCTGAAGGCCCCGGTCGGCCATCTCCTGTACGCTCATCTCAAAGCCCAGCAGCAGCGCCGCGTCCAGGTCCCGGTAGGCCAGCTCCCGCAGCCGCTCCACCCCCGGAAAATCCCGGGTAGGCTCCATGTAGTCGGCGATATAGAGGATCTTCTCCAGCAGCTTCATGTCCGCTTTTCCGGTAGTGTGCCAGAAAATCGCCCAGAATATGTCGTCGTCCACGCCGAACACATCCCTGGCAATGGCCGCGCCGGTCTTGGAGTGGAGGAGCTTCACCGCTATCCGCTCCAGCTCGTCCAGCTCGATGCCGTACTGGTCACAGAGGGCCAGCTGTTCCTCCAGGCTCAGGTATTTGGTGCAGTCGTGGAGGATGCCCGCCCGGCGGGCCTTCACCGGGTCGGCCCCCCAGCGGATGGCCAGCCTTTCCGCTTCCTGCTCCGTGCCCTGGACATGGGCGATGCGCTTGGCCCGGATCATGGAGTAGGAGCAGGCCCGCAGCTCCCGGTCGGGCAGGTGCTTCCGGTCGGCGTGGGTGCCGTAGAGCCCGTGCATCAGGATGTAGCCGTACACCGCCGGGGGCAGGTACTCCGCCGCAGAGGCGTCCCCCGCGGCCAGCAGGGCACGCAGAGCGGTGGAGGATACCTCCGTGACCTGGGGCAGCGGAATGACCTGGACTTTGGCTCCGTAGGTCTCCCGCAGGTACCGCACCTGGGCGTCCAGACGCGCCCCCTCGTCGGACTGAGTGCGGGCAAAGGCAGCCGCTCCGGCCAGGGAGAGGATGCGCTCCGGCTCGTGCCAGCTGGGGAGGGTGAGGAACATATCACTCCCCATCAGCAGCCACAGCTCATCCTCCGGGTACTGCTCCCGCAGCTGCGCCAAAGTATCCGAGGTGTAGCTCTTCCCCGTCCGGTGCATCTCCAGGTCGCAGACCTCCACCCGGCCGGGCAGCAGCAGGCTGTCCGCCGCCAGGGAGATCATCTCCCACCGTTCCTGGGGCGACGCGCTCTCTCCCGGCAGGGTCTTGTGGGGCGGCAGAGCTGCTGGGACAAATAGCAGTTTGTCCAGCTTCAGCTCCTCCAGAGCAAAGCGGGCAGAGGTCAGGTGCCCCAGGTGGGGCGGATTGAAGGTCCCGCCGTAAATACCGATCTTCACGATACAGCCAACTCCTTTCACCGCGCTCGCCGGCGCGTCCGTTATCCGAGCGGCTTTTTCTTCCGGTCCTGAACCAGGACGATCTTGTCCTTTTTCTCCTTGTTATGGCTTTGACGGTAGAGAACAAATTTTGTTCCGATGACCTGGACCACCTCGCTCCGGGTGGCTTTGGCCAGGGCTTCCGCCCCCTCCCGGGCGGTGTACTCCGAGTTCTCCAGCACCCGGCACTTGATGAGCTCCCGGGCCTCCAGGGCGTCATTGGCCTGCTTGATGAGGTTCTCCCCCAGGCCGTCCTTGCCGATGTGGACGATGGTGTCGATGCTGTTGGCCAGGCCCCGCAGCTGGGCGCGCTGTTTGCTTGTCAGTTCCATTCCCTGCTCCTTCGTTGTGTTATTCCGCCTTTGCTTCGTCCGCGCCGCCGGCGGAGAGGTACTCCTCCAGCTTCTGCCGGAACTGGCGCAGGGCCGCCCCCCGGTGGGACACGGCGTTTTTCTCCTCCGGCGACATCTCGGCAAAGGTCTTTTTCATCCCGGGGACAAAAAAGACGGGGTCGTAGCCAAAGCCGTCCGGCCCCTTGGGGGCGTAAGCCAAAGTCCCTTCACACTCCCCCCGGGCGGTGAGAGTGTCCCCGCCCGGGAAGCAGCAGCAGATGCAGGAGACAAAGCGGCACCGGCGGTCCAGCTGGCCCCGCATCATATCCAGCAGCAGGCGGTAGCGTTCGGGATCGGTGAGCCCCTCCCCGCCGAAGCGGGCGGAGTAGACCCCCGGGCCGCCGTTCATGGCGTCCACGCACAGGCCGGAGTCGTCGGCGATGGCGGGCAGGCCGCTCGCCTCCATGACCGCGCGGGCCTTGAGGAAGGCGTTCTCTTCAAAGGTCTCCCCGGTCTCCTCCACGTCCACATCCACGCCCACGTCGGACTCCAGGACCACCTCCACCCCCAGCTGGGAGAGGATGTCCCGCATCTCGGTCAGTTTATGGGCATTCTTGCTGGCCAATACCAGTTTCATGGCCTCAACCTCCCAACACCGCGCGCTGGATGGCCTGGATCTCCCGGATGCCCTTGGAACACAGGTCTACCAGCCTCCGCTGCTCTTCGATGGTGAAAGGGCGGCCCTCGCCGGTGCCCTGGAGCTCCACCAGCTCCCCCTCTCCGGTCATGACGCAGTTCAGGTCCACCTGGGCGTGGGAGTCTTCCTCATAGCACAGGTCCAGCAGGGCCTCGTCATGGACGATGCCCGCCGAAACAGCGGCCACACAGGTCCGCAAAGGCATTTCGCTTAACACTCCCTGCTCCACCAGCTTGTGGAGGGCCAGGCTCAGGGCCACAAATCCGCCGGTGACGCTGGCGGTGCGGGTACCGCCGTCCCCCTGGAGCACGTCGCAGTCGATGGTGATGGTCCGCTCCCCCAGCTTGGCCATGTCCACGCAGGCGCGCAGCGCCCGGCCGATGAGCCGCTGGATCTCGGCGGACCGGGGGGAGAGCTTCAGCTTGGCGATGTCCCGCTTGGACCGCTCCCGGTTGGCCCGGGGGAGCATGGAGTACTCGGCCGTGACCCAGCCCTCTCCCTCCGGGACATGGGGCGGGGTCCGCTCCTCCACGCTTGCGCAGCAGAGCACGTGGGTGTTGCCACAGCGGATGAGACAGGAGCCCTCCGCGAACTTGTTGATGTTGGGGATGATCTCCATGGGCCGCAGCTGGTCTGCCGCCCTGCCGTCGATACGAGTCATGATAGGATGATAACGCTCCTTTCCGATAAAAGGGTGAACATGGTGTAAACCTTTTTTACCCTGCGGCAAGGTTTTGCCAAGGGCAAAAGGCTTGGACGCCGGACTCCCGGCGGAGGCGTGGGCGGGCTTCCGCCTCTTCTCACAGCAGCGCCCGCACGAACTCCTCCGGCTGGAAGGGCATCAGGTCGTCGATGCCCTCGCCCACGCCGATGAACTTCACCGGGATGCCCAGCTCCTGGGCGATGGCCACCACGATGCCACCCTTGGCGCTGCCGTCCAGCTTGGTGAGGACGATGCCGGTGATACCGGTGGCCTCCTGGAACTGCTTGGCCTGGATGAGCCCGTTCTGGCCCGTGGTGGCGTCCAGCACCAGCAGGGTCTCAGTGCGGCCGCCGGGGACCTCCCGGTCGATGACCTTGCCGATTTTGGTCAGCTCGTTCATCAGGTTCTGCTTGTTGTGGAGCCGGCCGGCGGTGTCCACCAGCACCACGTCGCACTTGCGGGCCTTGGCGGCCTGCATGGCGTCATAGACCACGGCGGCGGGGTCGGCCCCCTCGTGCTGGCGGACCAGCTCCACCCCGCACCGGTCCGACCAGATCTCCAGCTGGTCGGCGGCGGCAGCCCGGAAGGTGTCGGCCGCGGCAAAGAGCACCCGCTTGCCGTCCGCCTTGAGCAGGGCCCCCAGCTTGCCGATGGTGGTGGTCTTGCCCACGCCGTTGACCCCGATCACCAGGAGCACCGAGGGGCTCTTGGTGAGGTCCAGCTCCCCGGGGCCCACCTGGAGCATCTCGGTCAGGATCTCCCGCAGGCAGTCCTTCGCCCCGGCGGCGTCCTTGATCTTCCGCTCCTTGGTCCGGCGGCGGAGCTCCTCGGTGGCTTTCATGGTGGCGTTCACCCCCATGTCGGAGAGGATGAGGGTCTCCTCCAGCTCGTCGTAGAAGTCGTCGTCCAGCTCTCCGGCAAAGAGGCTGTCAAACGAGTGGCCGATATTCTCCCGGGTGCGGGTCAGCCCCGCCTTGATTTTGTCAAAAAAGCCCATACAATCTTCCTTTTTTGTTTGTTCGCCGCTCCGGCGTCACTTGATATGCAGTTCCTTCTCCACGTCATTCAAATTTATAGTCAGGATACGGCTCACGCCCTGCTCCTGCATGGTGACGCCGTAAAGGGTGTCGGCCTCCTCCATGGTGCCCCGGCGGTGGGTGATGACGATGAACTGGGTGTGGTCGCACATGCCCCGCATATACCGGGCGAAGCGGATGACATTGGCGTCGTCCAGAGCGGCCTCGATCTCGTCCATAACCACGAAGGGGGTGGGCCGCACCTTGAGGATGGCAAAATACAGGGCGATGGCCACAAAGGCCTTCTCCCCGCCGGAGAGCAGGGAGAGCACCTTCAGCGCCTTGCCGGGAGGCTGGACCCGGATCTCGATGCCGCAGTTCAGGATGTCCTCCGGGTCCTCCAGCTCCAGGGTGGCCTTGCCGCCGCCGAAGAGCTCCAGGAAGGTCTGCTGGAAGGCCTCGTTCAGCAGGGCGAACTGCCGGGCGAAGATGGTCTTCATCTCCCCGGTGATGCCGCCGATGATGTCCTCCAGCTCCTTTTTGGACTTCTGCACGTCGTCCCGCTGGTCGGTGAGGTAGGTATACCGCTCATTGACCCGCTGGAACTCGTCAACAGCGTCCAGATTGATATTGCCCAGTCCGGAGATGGCCTTTTTCAGCTCGCCGATGCGCCGCTGGGCCTTGGGCACGCTCTCCAGCTCCTGGCGCTGCTGCCGGGCCGCCTCGTGGGAGAGCTCGTAGGTCTCCCACAGCCTGTCCAGGATCTGCTTCTCCTCCAGGGCGGCGGTGACCTTCTTCTGCTCCAGGACCGAGACCTCCCGCTCCATGGCCAGCAGCTCGCTGTTTTTGTCCCGGGCGTCCTTGTCGGCCTGGGTGCGCCGGGCCTCCAAGGAGAGCTTCTCGTCGTTCAGGCGGCGGATGGCCTCGTTCTTCTCCCGGCTGCTCTCCCGGATGGCCTGGAGGGCGCGCTCCTTGTCCAGAATCTCGGCCCTCAGGCCGTCGTTTTTGCTCTGGAACTCCTCCACCATCTTCTCCCGCTCGGCCCGGTCGCCGGTCAGGTCGGCCCGGAGGTCCTCCAGCTCGTTCAGGGTCTGCTCCGAGGCCAGCTTCTCAGCGTCCAGCCCGGCCAGCTTCATGTTCAGGTCGGCGATCTCCTCGCCGATGGCGCCCGCCCGGGCCTGGAACTCGCTCTGTCCCTGGGCCTTGGCCTCGGCCTCGGCTCTCAGGGCGGCCGCCGAGCCCTCCAGCTCCTCGATGCGCTGGCGGGCGTTCCGGGTGTCCTCCTCGGTCTGGGCAGAGCGGCGCTGGATGGTCTCCAGCTCGGCGCGCTGTTCGGTCCGCTGGCGCTCCAGGTCGGCCAGCTGGGTGTCCAGGTGGCCGCACCGCTCCTCCAGCTTGAGGATGTCATCCTCGTGGGTGCGCTGCTGGGTCTGGGCGGTCTCCATCTCATAGGCGGCGGCGGTGGCCTCCCGCTGGGCCTCCTCCAGGGCCTTGGCCGCGGCGGCCAGGGACTGCTCCACCCCGGTGATCTGGGCGTTCAGCCGCTCCAGCTCGTTGGAGCGGCTGAGGATGCCCGCGCTGCGGGACGCCGAGCCGCCGGTCATGGACCCGCCGGGGTTCAGGACCTGGCCGTCCAGGGTGACGATCTTGAAGCGGTGGCCGTACTTGCGGGCGATGGCGATAGCCCGGTCCATATCTTCGGCGATGACAGTGTTCCCCAGCAGGTTGGAGAACACCTTCTCGTACTGCCTGTCATACTCGATGAGCTTGTCCCCCAGCCCGAGGAAGCCGGGCTCCCGGGCCGCGGCGGCGTCCCGGAACTCCCGGGGCCGCATGGAGGTAAGGGGCAGGAAGGTGGCCCGGCCGGCGTCCCGCCGCTTCAGGTAGCTGATGGCCGCCTTGCCGTCCTCCTCCCGCTCCACCACCAGGTTCTGCATGGCGGAGCCAAGGGCGATCTCGATGGCCACGGCGTACCGGTCCGGCACCCGGATAAGGGAGGCCACCGGCCCCCGGATGCCCTTGAGGGCACCCCGCTCGGCCTCCCCCATCACCAGCTTCACCGCCTTGGAGTAGCCCTCGTAGAGCTTCTCCATCTCGGTGAGCATGTGGATGCGGGAGCGCAGGGCGTTCTCCTCCATCTGGAGCTTGACGTGGCGCTCCTCGGCCTCCTTGGCCTTCTTCCGGCGGCTGTCCAGCCGGAGGGTGTAGCCGCGGATGATGTTCTGGAGGGAGTCCCGGTCCTCCTTTGCCTTGGCCAGCTCCTCCCGGGCGGTATCGGCCTCGGCGCGGGTCTGCTTCAGCCGCTCCTCCCCGGCGGAGAGCTCCTGGCGGACCGCCTCGTCCCGGTCGTAGAGCTCCTGGGCCGCGGCGGCCAGGGCAGAGAGCAGGGCGCGGGCCTCGCCGGCGGAGGCGGCCTCCACCGCCTCCTTCTGCCGCAGGGCCTCCATCTCCCCGGCCAGGGTGCCGGCGCTGTGCTGGGCCTCCTGGGCCTCCCGCTGGCGCTGCTCCAGCTGCTCCCGCAGCTCTCCCGCCTCTCTGGCGATGCCCTCCAGCCGGGCGCGGCGCTCCTCGATCTGGGCCCCGATGGTGCCCGCCCGGCCCTCCTGGGCCTCCATCTCCCGGCGGACCCGGTCGGCGTTTTCCAGGTTGTTCTGGATGTTGGTCTTGAGCACGGCGATGGCGTTTTCCAGGCCGTTGGCGTCGGCCTCCCGCTGCATCATCTCAAAGCGGATGTGCTCGGCCTCCACGTCCTTCTCCCGCATCTGGGCGGCGTACTGCTCGGCGGCGGCGTAGAGCTCGTCCACCCGCTTCTGGGCCTCCTCCTTCTGGCGGACGGCCTGCTCGAAGTCGGAGAGGATCTTGATGGCGCCCGCGCGGATCTTGTCCAGCTGCTCCAGCCAGACCGAGATCTCCAGCCCCCGCAGCTCATCCCGGTAGATGAGGAACTTTTTGGCCTTCTCCGCCTGGACCCGGAGAGGCTCCACCTGGAGGGAGAGCTCGTCGATCTTGTCGTTGATGCGGACCAGGTTCTCCTCGGTCCGCTCCAGCTTGCGCTCGGCCTCC
>DVHW01000179.1 GCA_018711785.1 Candidatus Galloscillospira excrementavium | reverse complement strand
CCTTCTGGGTCAGCTGAGTATCATCGCAAACGGAGTGAGGAAAAGCAGGGCCAGATTCCAGAGAAGCAGAGCGGTGAACACGGCGCCCACGATGTGCCAGAAGGGGGTCCCGGAGTTTTGCTGGACCTCTTTGGGGTTTGGCACCGGGGCGGCGGCCCTGATCTGCTCCGGGCTGCCGCAGTCCCGGTCGGCCACCACCTTGAACACGCCGAAATCACCCAGCGGCCGGACGGCGCCGTAGGCACGGTCCACCGGCAGGCCCTGCCAGATCACGGCGGGGAGGGAGGAGAGGAGCTCCTTTGCCTGGGCTTCACTCACATGGAGCGCCTTGGCAAATTTGCGGATGGGGATCGCTCCGCCCTGGGAGGCGGACAGCATCACCACCGAGCACTCCGGGTCGTCCACACCCAGGGGGAAGCCGCAGTGGGGGCAGGCATCGGCGAAGCTGGAGACCTGCTGCTTGCACTCGGGACAGTGGATCAGCGCCATGGAGAACACCCTTTCCTCAAAAAATACGATCCTCTGCCCCTATCGTACCACCGTTTCCCACAGGGCGCAAGGAAAACGCAAACTTTTGGTATAGAAACGCCGGTTTCAGGACCGGAGAAGGGAGGGCAGAGCATGGCAGACAGGCTTTACTGCTCGGAGCGGCGGGTGTACCCCGCCCCGGGCGGGGAGAGGAGGGCCATCCTCCTCCGGCCGGGGCGAAACGCCCGGCCGCCGGAAAAAACGCCGGGCATCCTTTGGATTCACGGCGGGGGCTACGCCACCGGCATGGCGGAGATGGTCTACTTCTCCCGGGCCCTGCCCCTGGTGAAGAAGTATGGCGCGGTGGTCCTGACCCCGTCCTACCGCCTGTCGGGAAGGGCGCCCTATCCCGCCGCGCTGGAGGACTGCTACGCCGCCCTGGTGTATTTGAAGGACCACGCGGCGGAGCTGGGGGTCAACCCCAGCCAGCTCATGGTGGGCGGGGAGAGCGCCGGGGGCGGCCTGACGGCGGCGGTGTGCATGTGCGCCCGGGACCGGGGAGAGGTGGCGGTGGCCTATCAGATGCCCCTTTATCCCATGCTGGACGACCGGGACACCCCCTCCTCCCGGGATAACCGCGCCCCGGTGTGGAACACCCGCCGCAACCACGCGGCCTGGAAACGGTACCTGGGCCCCCTCTGGGGCGGGGAGGTGTCCCCCTACGCCGCGCCCGCCCGGCAGACCGATTACGCCGGCCTGCCCCCGGCCTACACCTTCGTGGGGGACATCGAGCCCTTCTACTGCGAGACCGTGGACTATGTGGAGCGCCTGCGCCGGGCCGGGGTGGAGGCCCACCTGGACGTGTACCCGGGCTGCTTCCACGCCTTTGACATGCTCACCCCTTTCCGCCGGGTGAGCCGGGCGGCGGCCGCGGCCTTCGAGGAGCGCTACCGCTATGCCGCGGAGCACTATTTCGCCCCCCAGCGGCCTTGACACCAAAGGCCGGCCATGGTAATATAATACGGTAACTGAATATCGCGTGGAGCGGGGAGAGTAGCCGTCCCCACCGCCGCACCAGAGAGGGACCGCCACCGGCTGAAAGCGGACCTGCGGCAGGCAGACGTGCGAATTGCGCCCGGGAGCGAGGGGGATGTGGATGCCCTCCGGCCTGCCGCCGTTACCGGCTTTGAGTGAGAAATGAGAGTGGAACCGCGAGTCATCGCCTCTTATGCCCTTGGGCATAGGGGGCGTTTTTGTTGTCAAGTGCAGGAGGTACCCCGTTGACCAGATTAGGAGAGACCCTCCGGGCCTACCAGGCCCGGGACCCGGCGGCCCGCAGCCGCCTGGAGATTTTTCTGCTCTACCCCGGCGTGCACGCCGTCATCTACCACCGCATCGCCCACTGGTTCTACTGCCATGGGCTCAAGTTCATCGCCCGGTGCATCTCCCAGTGGAGCCGCTGCTGGACCGGCATCGAGATCCACCCCGGCGCCCAGATCGGCCGCCGGCTGGTCATTGACCACGGAATGGGCATCGTCATCGGCGAGACCGCCGAGATCGGGGACGACTGCCTGCTCTACCACGGGGTCACCCTGGGGGGCACGGGCAAGGACCAGGGCAAGCGCCACCCCACTCTGGGGAATAATGTGATGGTGTCCTCGGGGGCCAAGGTGCTGGGGCCCTTCAAGGTGGGGGACAACGCCCGCATCGCCGCCAACGCGGTGGTGCTCAGCGAGATCCCGTCCGACGCCACCGCCGTGGGCGTGCCCGCCCGGGTGGTGCGCATCGCGGGGGAGAAGGTGGACTACGCCACCCAGGTGGACCAGATCCACGTCACCGACCCGGTGCAGAAGGAATTGCAGGCACTCAGCTCCCGGCTGGAATGGCTGGAGCGATATCTTGATGAACAGGCAAGGAGTAAAAACATATGAAAATCTACAATTCGCTGACCCACACCAAGGAGGAGTTCGTCCCCCACGAGCCGGGCAAGGTGTCCATGTACACCTGCGGCCCCACGGTGTACCACTACGCCCACATCGGCAACCTGCGCAGCTATATCATGGAGGACGTGCTGGAGAAGTACCTGCGCTACGCCGGCTACGACGTGAAGCGGGTGATGAACATCACCGACGTGGGCCACCTCTCCTCCGACGCCGACACCGGCGAGGACAAGATGCTCAAGGGCGCCCAGCGGGAGCACAAGAGCGTCATGGAGATCGCCAAGTTCTACACCGACGCCTTCTTCTCCGACTGCAGGAAGCTGAACATCAAGTACCCCGACGTGGTCCAGCCCGCCACCGGCATGATCGAGGACTATATCAAGGTTATCTCCGCCCTCCTCGACAAGGGCTACGCCTACCTGGCCGGGGGCAACGTGTACTTTGACACCTCCAAGCTGGAAAAATATTACGTGTTCAACGACCACGACGAGGAGGACCTGGCGGTGGGGGTCCGGGACAGCGTGGAGGAGGA
>DVHW01000178.1 GCA_018711785.1 Candidatus Galloscillospira excrementavium | reverse complement strand
CTCCGTCAAGACGAAATTGCAGGACAAGGACAAAAAACTTTCATAAGAAGGGGGCCCGCAAAAAGCGGGCCCCAGTCAGTCGAAGGCGTATCCGTAGTAGAAGGCGTTGTCCCAGTCCTCCTGGGTGATCTCCGGCCAGTGCTCGAAGGAGCCGACCGGCAGGAAGATCAGAGAGAGCTCGTGGGGGATGCCGAAGAAGTCCCGGTAGCGGATGGAGCGCCAGCCGGGGGTGGGATTGCGGCCCCACCAGACCTCGTAGGACTCGGTGGGCAGCACCGCGATCTCGTCCCCGTTCTCCAGCGCCTCGATCACGATCTGCTCCCGCAGGGCGTTGCACTGCCCGATCTGGAAATAGACATGCCCCCACAGCCCCAGCAGGACCACCAGGCCGGCGGCGAAACAGGCGATCCCCGGCCGGGTGGTCAGCAGGGGCTCCGCCGCGTCCAGGAAGAGCAGGGTGAGCAGGACATAGAGCAATAAGTAGAGCCGCCCGCCTGAGTCCAGGGACACGGCGAAGGGGGCCAGGCTCCCCAGGGTGAGGAGCACAAGGCCGGTCCGCACGGCCCGGCGCAGGCGCGTTCCGGCGCACAGGGGGGCGGCCAGGAGGATCAGGGCCCAGCAGAGCAGGCAGCAGATCCAGCTGCCGGTCTCGGAAAACACGTGGGGGAACCAGAGGTAGAGCACCGTGCACACCCCGGGGAACAGGGCCAGCAGGGACAGGGCGCGCCAGCGGCTGCGCCAGAGCCAGCAGGCAGAGGTGGCGGTGAGCAGGAGGAGACAGGCCGGGTTCTTTGTGGTGAACTCAGGCAGGAGATAGACAAAGTAGCGCTCCAGGATCGCGAGGAGGACCTCCGGCAGGGGACTGCCCGGCTCGAAAGACAGGGTGCGGAGACCGCCCATGGTGGTGCCGGAGGAGCCCAGTTCGGCGTAGATGCGATTGGAGAACATGAAGAAAAAACCGGCAGCGGCCCCGACCAGGACCAGCACCAGGGCCAGACGGCCCCGGTGGGCGGCGAGGGCATACCCCAACAGGACCAGTGCGGCCAGCAGGACCAAAACGGTGAGATTTTCCACGAACAGGCACAGCGCCACGGTATAGGGAAGCAGGATGCCGCCCAGCGCCAGGGGATGCCGGGCGCCCTCGGGCCGGAGCAGGCGCCGCAGCAGCAGAAGCCAGCCCAGGAGAGCGGCGGCGGAAACGCCGTAATTGGCAAAACCGGAGACCCAGCCGTAGGTCTGCTGCCAAACCTCCACCGGAGTGAGGAGGGTCAACGCATTGGCGGCCAGATAGAGCGGGAGAAACCGCTCCCGCGCCCCTCCGGCGGCCAGCAGGGCCAGGAGGAGAGGGACCGCGAACATGCCGCCGCCCATCACCAGGGCCTTGACCAGGGCCGAACGGGTCATGATGATGACGAAAAAGTTGCCCACGAAACGGTTGTTGAAATACCCGGTGAGCCACTGCTCCACCCCGGCGGGAAGGCCCCAGTCCCAGTCGTCGTGGGCGTAAGACACGTTTGCCCCCACGAACAGCCAGAACAGCAGAAGCAGGGCCATGGCGGCGATAGAAACGGCACGGGACCCGTTCCGGCGCGGCGCGGCCTGGACGCAGCTGGTGATTTCCACGGGATCCCTCCTTCCCGACCGGCTGGCGCGGCGCGGAGATGCTTCAAATCAATAGTAACCGGCCTGGTCCAGGTCCTCCTGGGTGACGTCAGGCCAGTGCTCAAAGGAGCCTGTCGGGAGAAAGACCAGCGCCAGATCCTCCGGGATACCATAAAATTCTCGGTAGTATCCCGCCCGCACAGGCCCTGTGGGGTTGCGGCCCCACCAGACCTCATAGGACTCGGTGGGGAGCAGGACCTGGCTGTCCCCCTCCTCGAGGGCCTCACACACCAACTCCTTCCGCAGAGCGGAACACTGGGCGATCTGGAGGTAGATGTGGGACCAGAGGCCCACCAGAAGGGCGGCGGCGATGCCGGCGACGACCAGGCCGGGCGTTGTGGCGAGCGGGGGCTCTGCCGCGTCCAGAAAGGTGAGGACCAGCAGAAGGTAGGGCAGAAGATACATCCGGCCGCCCATCTCGTAGGTGGCACCGAAGGGAAGCAGGACGGCAAACTGAAGCAGGATGGGGAGCAGCCGCTCGATCCGGCGCGCCGGTGCGCCGGAACACAGCAGGGCGGCGGCGATGGGCACTGCCCAGATGATCGCGGGGAGGAGCCAGAGACAGACCCCCTCCTGGGCGCCGGGGAGGAGAAGGTAGACGGCGCTGCAGCCGGCGGGGATGAGGGCCAGCAGGGTGAGCCACCGCTTTCCGCTGCGCCACAGGTACAGGGCCGAGGCGGCGGTAAGGAGGCACTGGACGCCCGGAGTGTCAAAGGCCACGGTCTTGGGCAGGAGGATACAGAAAAAACGGCTGAAGGTGGCCCCGGCGATCTCCAGCAGGGAGCTCCCGGGAGCAAAGGACAGATTGCGGACCCCGCCCAGAGCGGTACCGGTATCGGCCAGCTCCTGGTAGATCGGGTTGGCGAAGATGAGATAGCAGCCCACCGCCGCCCCGGCCAGAGCCAGCAGCAGCGCCGCCCGGCCCCGGCGGACCACCAGGGCGTACACCAGCAGCGCCAGAACAGACAGAAGGACCACCGCCGAGAGGTTTTCAATAAAGAGACACAGCACGGCGGTATAGACCGGCAGGACGGCGGCGAGCAGGACAGGATGGCGGGGCCCGGGATCCGGGCGGAAAACAGCCCGGATCAGCAGCAGCCAGCCGAGGAACAAAACAGCGGACACGCCGTAATTGGCAAAGCCGGAGACCCAGCCGTAGCTCTGCCGCCAGATGTTGACCGGCATCAGGAGCACACCGGCGTTGGCGGCCAGGAAGAGGGAGAGGAGCTTCTCCCGGTCCCCCCGTGCGGCCAGCAGGGCCAGGAGCAGGGGGATGGCAAACATGCCGCCCCCCAGGACCAAGACCTTCACCAGGACAGAGCGGGTCATGATGACCACAAAGAAATTGCCCACCAGGCGGCTGTTCAGTGAGCAGGTGAGCCACTGCTCCAGGCCCTGCTCCAGACCCCAGTCCCAGTCATCGTGGGCGTAGGGGACACAGGCGGCCAGGGCCAGCCAGAACAGCAGGAACAGGGCCAGCACCACCAGGGTGGCCCACCGCCTGCGGGGGGTCAGCGTTCGGAACATGAGCCGTTACCACCTCTCAGCCGTGGAAGAGCTTGTTGGTCTGATACTGGGGGTCACAGGTCAGGCGCAGGCCCAGCTTGTGGTAGGTGGACGCGTCGGCGCTGGTGAGGATGACGGTGGAGTGGGCCTCGCACCCCCGCAGCTCGCTCAGGTGGTCCAGAGCCTGCCGGGCCAGGGGGTCGGTGGCCGCCGAGATGGCCAGGGCGATGAGGATCTCGTCGCTGTGAAGCCGGGGGTTGAGGCTGCCCAGGTGGTCCACCTTCACCTCCTGGATGGGGGCGATGGCCTGGGGGGAGATGAGGTGCTTCTCGTGGGGGATGCCGGCCAGGGCCTTCAGGGCGTTGAGGAGGGTGGCCGAGGAGGCCCCCATGAGGGCGGTGGTCTTACCGGTGATGACCTCCCCGCCGGGCAGCTCGATGGCCCCGGCGGGCATACCGGTCTCCCCGGCCACTGCCTGGGCGGCGGCGATGACCGGGCGGATGGAGGGGTCGATTTTGGCCTGCTGGAGCAGCAGCTCCAGCTTGTATACCACGTCGTCCTCGCACTTGCCCTGGCGGCGCTCGCACAGGGCGGAGTAGTACCGGCGCAGGATCTCCTGCCGGGCGGCGGCACAGACCGCCTCGTCGTCGGTGATGCAGTTGCCCGCCATGTTGACCCCCATGTCGGTGGGGGACTTGTAGGGGCACGCGCCGGTGATCTTCTCAAACATGGCGGCCAGGACGGGGAAGATCTCCACGTCCCGGTTGTAGTTCACCGTGGTCACGCCATAGGCCTGGAGGTGGAAGGGGTCGATCATGTTCACGTCGTTCAGGTCGGCGGTGGCCGCCTCGTAGGCCAGGTTCACCGGGTGGTTGAGGGGCAGGTTCCAGATGGGGAAGGTCTCGAACTTGGCGTAGCCCGCCTGGACGCCCCGCTTGTACTCATGGTAGAGCTGGGACAGGCACACCGCCATCTTGCCGCTGCCCGGGCCGGGGGCGGTGACCACCACCAGGGGGCGGCTGGTCTCGATATAGTCGTTTTTGCCGTAGCCGTCGTCGCTGACGATGAGGCCGATGCTGTTGGGGTAGCCCTCGATGGGGTAGTGGAGGTAAACCGGCACCCCCAGCTCCTCCAGCCGGCGGCGGAAGGCGTCGGCCGCGGACTGGCCGGCGTACTGGGTGATGGTGACGCTGCCCACATAGAGCCCCTGGGCGCGGAAGGCGTCGATGAGGCGGAGCACGTCGGCGTCGTAGGTGATGCCCAGGTCCCCCCGGACCTTGTTCTTCTCGATGTCGCTGGCGCAGATGGCAATGATGATCTCCGCGTCGTCCTTCAGCTGGGCCAGCATACGGATCTTGCTGTCCGGCTCGAACCCCGGCAGGACCCGGGAGGCGTGGTAGTCGTCGAAGAGCTTGCCGCCGAACTCCAGGTAGAGCTTGCCCCCGAACTGGGCGATGCGCTCCATGATGTGGGCGGACTGGGTCTCCAGATACTTCTTGTTGTCAAAACCGGCTGTCGTCATTGACATCCCCTCCAAAACCTCATTCTTTAACTTATCTATTTTATCGGACC